>DNGF01000147.1:7647-8140 GCA_003486665.1 Oscillospiraceae bacterium | reverse complement strand
AGCGTCCGCTTCTCGAAAGTGAGGGCGTTGGATTCAAACCGAACGGCTGCGTTGACATGAAAAAATATCAATGGACTCCATAAAAAGCTAAGCACCTCAAAGACGAAAATCTCTGAGGTGCTGTTTTTATTCTTCCGAATTCTTTTCAAACGTTTCTGCAACATCAACCAAAAGCTTGCGAATCGGGAGATGCTGAGGACAGATTTTTTCACATTTGCCGCACTTTATGCAGTCAGACGCCCTGCGTCCCTCCGAGGTATGAACGTCGGAATAATAATAATCGGCATTCCAGTCATGATAAATCTGCTTTGCGTTCATATCGGCAAACAAATCGGGAATCAAAATATGCTTCGGGCAGCCGTCAGTACAATAACGGCAAGCGGTACACGGTATGAGGTTCTTGCTTTTAAAAATCTCCTGAACCCTTTCAACCGCCGCAAGCTCGGCTTCACTGAGCGGCTTGAAATCTTTCATAAAGCCGATGTTGTCCTCC
>DNGF01000147.1:6895-7624 GCA_003486665.1 Oscillospiraceae bacterium | reverse complement strand
CATATTGCTCATGCCGGAAAGAACCGTCATTATACCGGGAAATCCTGCCGCAAAGCGCAGAGCATAGCTCGCATAGCTTCCGCCGTGCAGTTCGTCAAAGACAGCCTTTGCGTCATCGGGCAAGTTGACGAGGTTGCCGCCCTTTACAGGCTCCATTACAAGCACGGGCTTATTAAACTTTCGGCAGACCTCATAGCAGGCTCGACTCTGAACTCCGGGATCATTATAGTCAACATAATTGAACTGAATCTGAACTACTTCTATCTGAGGGTACTCGGTCAATATCTGTTCAAGCACCTCCGCCTTGTCGTGGAAGGAAATTCCGACATGGCGCACCTTACCCTCCGCCTTAAGCTCAAATGCCGTTTCATATGCGCGGCATGATTTAAACATTTTATATGTTTCCGAATTCTGAGCGTGCATAAGGTAAAAATCAAAATAATCAACGCCGCAGGCGGCAAGCTGGCTTTCAAAAAACGGACGGATATCCTCTTCCTTTTTGAAAAAAGAACCTGTCAGCTTATCCGTTAAAACATAACTGCCGCGCGGATAGCGATCGGTAAGACATTCCTTGATTGCCGTTTCGCTCTTACCCTGAATATAACCGTGGGCGGTATCGAAATAATTAAAGCCCGCCTCCAAAAAAGCATCGACCATTTTCTTGGTTTCTTCAATGTTAACTTCTTCGCCGTTCATCGGCAGGCGCATCATACCGAAGCCGAAATTTTC
>DNGF01000147.1:0-6868 GCA_003486665.1 Oscillospiraceae bacterium | reverse complement strand
CCGTTTGCTCCTTTCCTCTTTTCGGATCTTTTTTATTATATCATATATTAAATTAAAGTTCAACATTGTTAATTATCTCTTGCGTAAAGATGTTCTTTATGATAAAGTATAGTCAGAAAACTGAAAGGAAAAGAACTATGGACATTAAATTTAACAATCCCATTTCCGAGGCATGGCACGCCGACCCTGAGGCAAGGTTTTATGACGGCAAATATTGTATTTATGTAACAAGAAGTCTGCCGTACGAAAAGCAGTTAAACCATGATATGTTTGTTTCTGATGACCTCAAGCACTGGGAGAAAATCGAATCAATTATTGATATGTCAGGCTTCCCTTGGGTAAAGAAAGCCGAGTGGGCGCCGACAATTATAGAAAAGGACGGTAGATATTACTACATCTTTGCTTCGAACGATATCCACGAGGACAACGAGGGCGGCGGACTCGAAATTGCCGTTTCCGATTCGCCGACAGGTCCTTTTAAAGGCTATCTCAGCAGCTCCCTGATCGGCACGATCATCAACGGCGCTCAGCCTATCGACGCTCACCTTTTCAAGGATGATGACGGCACGATTTACCTTTACTACGGCGGCTGGAAGCACTGCAACGGGTGCAAAATGAACGGGTACATGACGGGTTTCGTTCCGTTTGAGAACGGCGAAACGTTCAAGGAAATTACACCGTTTGATTACGTTGAGGGTCCTTGCATGATGAAGAAGGACGGCAAGTATTATTTTATGTATTCCTGCGGAAGCTGGGGCGAGGGAACATACCGTGTGGACTATTCGATTGCCGACAGTCCGCTCGGTCCTTTTGAAAGCCTCGGAACGATCCTTTCATCGCAGCCCGGCATTGCCGAGGGTCCCGGACACAACGGTTATTTCCTGCTTGATGACGGCGAAATGCTTATGGTTTACCACCGCCGCCGAGAGGATATCAAGGACCGCGACGCAAGATTTCTTTGCATCGACAAGGTTGAATTTGACGGCGATAAAATAAAGCCGATAAAAATGACATAAGGAGTAATCCCGATGGAACCGAGAAAGCTTATTGAAACGCTTGCCGTTGCAGATCGGCTCAAGGACGCGGCAAGGCACTGCTATACCTCCGGCGGACGCAGGGAAAGCGTTGCCGAGCATTCATGGCGAATGACACTCATGGCTTATCTTGTCAGCGACGAGTTTCCCGAAGCTGATTTTGAAAAAATCTTTAAGATGTGCCTTATCCATGATCTCGGCGAAGCATTCACGGGCGATATTCCGACCTTTGAGAAAACGGAAGAAAACGAAAAGCAGGAAGAAAAGCTCCTGAACGATTGGGTTAAATCCCTGCCTGAGCCTTTTTGCACGGAAATGACGGGGCTTTACCGTGAAATGGCTGAAAGAAAAACTCTTGAAGCAAAAATATACAAGGCGCTGGACAGCCTTGAGGCTCTTATTCAGCACAACGAGAGTGATATTTCAACCTGGCTTCCGCTCGAATATGACCTGCAAATGACATATGGCAATGACAAGACCGATTTCAGCGAATACACAAAAAGTCTGCGCGAGCTTGTGCGTAACGACAGCATAAAGAAAATCGAAAGAGAACGTACAAAGCAGTCCGAGCCTTGACTTTTGCCGTAAAAAGCTTTAATATAGTAATACCCCTTAGAGTATGGAGGATAAACTATGAAACAGTGTATGGATGCCGAAAACCTGCACCGCAGACTGAAAAAAATCATCGGTCAGGTTCAGGCAATTGACAGAATGATAGACGAGGACGTACCCTGCGAAGATGTTCTCTCGCAGATAAATGCTGCAAAATCCGCTCTTCACGGCTGCGGCAAGGTCGTTCTTGAGGGTCACATAAAGCATTGTGTGCGCGACGGCATAGAACACGGCGATGCGGACAAAACCATTGAGAGCTTCACCAAAGCGGTTGAAAGATTCTCTAATATGGGTTGATTATTATGAATGAAGAAATGCGCTGGCTCGAATGGGCGATCGAGCTGCAAAGCCTTGCTCAGGCGGGTTTGACATACAGCAGGGATGTCTATGACCGTGAGAGATTTGAACGTATCCGCGGCATATCCGCGGAAATGGTTGCTCACAAATCGGATATTCCGATTGACAAGGTGAAAAATCTTTTCTGCAATGAAACAGGATATCAAACTCCGAAGTTAGATACGAGAGCTGCGGTATTCAAGGACAAAAAAATTCTCCTTGTCAGAGAAAACAACGGCAAATGGTCGCTTCCGGGCGGCTGGGTTGACGTCAATGTTTCCGTCGGCGAAAATGCCGTCAAGGAGGTCAAGGAAGAATCCGGACTTGATGTTAAGGCGAAAAAAATCATCGCCGTTCAGGATAGGAACAGACACAATCTTCCTGTTTATGCCTACGGGATCTGTAAGATTTTTATTTTGTGCGATCTCATCGGCGGTCAGTTTAAAGAAAATATCGAAACGACCGGTTTTGATTACTTTACGCTTGATAACCTGCCACCGCTTGCCGAGGAGAAGAACACCTCGGAGCAAATTAAAATGTGCTTTGAAGCATATAAAAGCGACAGTTGGCAGGTACAATTCGATTAAAACAGCCATCCGATTTTTCATGATCGGGTGGTTGTTTTTGTAATAAAAAAGTAAAAAAAATCAGATAAACATTGTGAACGAAAGCAATATATGTTATAATCGCCAAAGGTGATGGTTGTTCGCTCGGAAAGGTGATAAAAAATGAAAAAAACTTTAAACAGCATTTTTGACATATGCTTTTTGGCCGTATCCCTGATGATTTTTGCCGCGGCATTTTCGCAAATGATTTTACAGTCCGTTGCCGCAGGCTTGCTTGTAATTCCGCTTGCGTTTTTGTTCGTTTATATCTGCATTAAAAAAACGGATATTCTCGAAAAAATCAGCTGCGAAAAAATCTGGTGGGTTTTAAGGATCTTGTCCTTTTTCCTCATGATGAAAATTGCCTTTTCACTTGAGGTCGAATTCAGCTGGGACTGGGGCAGGCTGATCAATTCTTCATACAACTTTATAACGGCTCACGATATTAAAAATCCGTATTATTATGCCAGATACCCCAATAATCAGTTCTGGCTGCTTTGCATGGTATCGCTTTTTAAAATTATAAAACTCTTTGTCGGCAGTGCCGATATTTTGGTCTTCAAGCATATTACAATGGCTGCCTCGGTCGTCATTTTACAAATCGCAATCGAATTTATCTATCGAACGGCAAAAATGATTTTTAGCCCAAAAGCCGCACTGCTTACCGGCATCCTGTCGGTTACCTGTCTGCCGCTCTATCTTTATTCGGAGTTTCTTTATACCGACACACCGAGCATTTTATTGATATCGGTCATGCTGTTTCTTTATTTTAAATTTTTACAAACCGAAAACAGAAAAAAACAAATTGCAATTTGCGTCCTGCTCGGTCTGGTAGGAGCGCTCACATATTTTATTAAAATAATGGCATTAATTGTTTTTGCGGCAATACTTATCGGCGTTATTTTTACAAAGATTTCGTTCAAGCGCTTTTTATGCTTCTTCCTCGTCTGCGTTACAGTGTTCGGCGTATCTGTCAAAGCCATAAAGATAGTCACCGAGCCGATCTACAAGGAGAAGTTCGGAATTACAGACGAATTAAAAGAGAAATACGAATTTCCGCCGACACATTGGATCATGATGGGACTCGGCTACGGCGGTTTCTCTCAGGATGACGTCAACTATACGGCAGGCTTTGATACATATCAGGAAAGAAAGGATGCAACGGTAGCCGAGATAAAAAGAAGATGTGCGGATTACGGCTTCTCCGGACTTGCGAAGCATATTTTTTATAATAAAGTTATTCGTACATTCGGCAACTGCACATTAGCCGGAAGCGATTATGCCGGCAGACGTTCGATTTATAAAAACGGTACATTTTCAAGACTGCTTTCCGAACACGGCGACCTTTATCCCGTCAGCCTGATTTTTTTATGGATTTATTATATTTTTATAATGCTCGGACTCCTTTTTTCGGCGATAGGGAGCTTAGGAAAGAAAAAATCAACGGCAAATTCAAAACTTCTTGCAGGAAGAATTGCAATTTTCGGCATATTCACATTTATGCTTTTATGGGAATGCAACAGCAGATACCTGCTGGTTTTCATCCCTGTTATGATTCTTCTTTCGGTGGACGGACTCAGCCATTTTGTAAATATTTTTAAAAATCATTTGAAGTCTAAAGCAAAATAATTATCGGTTACAAAAAGGAGCTGCGCTAATTGCGACAGCTCTTTTTTTTAGCAATATATACACTTTTCGATATCGGGCAGGACGGCATAAACCGACTTGCCCATCTTTTTTTCAAAATATTCCTTATATTCATACGTTTTGTTCCAGCGGTCAATCGTGAACGGATAGATTCCGTAGCGGCGCGTTGTGTCAATCAATCTTTTTTCAAGAATACACAAGCCGTTTGCATCGCCCAAGGAGTCGCAGAGAATTATCAGCTTGTCGTAATCGTCATATTCAATGCCCTCAAGGAACGCCTTTATAAAATCATACTGCTCGGCAGTGATATCCTTTTTGCCGATATCCGCGTCAATATCCTTTACGGGAAAGGAGTGAGTCAGGCAAACTCTTGCGACCTCGTCCCAGCCCTTCGACATTGCGTAATCGTAGCCGTCAATTATATGTCTTACGGCGGCAATACCCGTCCGTCTGCCGATATCGTGCAGAAGTCCGCACACATAAGCCTTTTCGCTGTCAAGTCCGCTTGCCGCGGCAATCAGCCGTGCCGCCTCGGCAACGTTGTATGAATGCTTTGTCCACGGGCCCGGATTCATTTTGCCTGCAAGCTCAAGCTCGGCTATTGCTGTTTTTCTGTCGGGAAGCATATCAATTCTCCTTTATCTTCAATTCGGCAAGCGCCGCATAGTGTAATACATCGAATTCATCGGGTGCAATTTTTTGAAGCATAGCCTTATGCTCCGCTTCCCATTTTGCAATCTCCTTTTCCGTCAGCGAAGCTCCTATTCCGCGGCACGCTTTGACTCTGCCGTGCCAACTTTCACGGGTAAAATGCACATTCAGCCTATATTCCTCATGATAAGCAAGCTCAAAGTCTTTTAGATATTCGGGTGCAATATCAATCGGATGAACCCATTCCCCTGCTCCGCTCCATTGAGGATTGTATTTTAATATCAGCCGCTCGCTTTCGCCTGCGATCTTATTCTCGTTCGGCAGCCATGCCATATATAAAATCAGCAAACGTCCGTCCTTTTTCATGATTTTTAAAAGCTTAGGAACGAGAATTTCGGGTTTGAAATACCAAAAGCACTGGCAAGCGGTTACGACATCAAACGAATTCGGCGAAAAATCAAGCTTTTCGGCGGAAGCAACGCGGTAGTCAATATCCATGCCCTGAGAGAGCCGTCTTGCCTGTTCGATCTGGTTTTCAGAAATATCCATGCCGACCCATTTTGCGCCGTAATGATACATATTTCTCGGCAAAACTCCCGTACCCGTACCGAGATCCAGAACGCTCTGTCCGCAGGTACAAAGACCTCTTTTGATTATTTTGTCATAAAACTCCTGCGGATATATGTCCCTGTATCTCGCATAATCGGCGGAGGCTCTGCCCCAGTCAAATGGCTTGCCGCCGTCAATCTTTTTGTCGCTGATGTTCATAATCCCTGCTCCAAAATAAAATTACAGCTTGATTATATCACACACAAATGGATTTTTCCATATTTTTTATTTTTGCTCTTGACAACCTATACCCCTATATGTATAATATACCTGTACCCCATAAGGTATAGAAAAGAGTGGTGATATGAAAAAGGCTATAAACTCCGCCATGGAAAAACTTGAACAATTGCTTGAGCTCGGCGGGACGAAGAAAGACATCATTCTGCTTGTCATTTCGGGAATCGCATTGATTTTAAGTCTGACAAAAGTAATTTCCCTCCCCTTTGACATTGCATGGATTTCAATTATTCTATGCGGCGTACCGATCATTCTTGAAGCGATTATCGGTCTTGTTACGGCATTTGATATTAAAGCCGATGTGCTTGTATCTCTTGCGCTTATTGCTTCGGTTTGTATAGGAGAGGATTTTGCCGCAGGCGAAGTTGCTTTCATTATGCAGCTCGGCGCTCTGCTTGAGGATCTGACTGTTGCCAAAGCGAGGGCTGGTATCGAAAAGCTCGTTCACCTTACGCCGCAAACAGCGCGAATTATCAGCAGCGGCAGTGAGAAAATAATCCCTGCCGATCAGGTTAAGGTCGGTAACATTCTGCGTGTGCTTCCCGGCGAAAGCGTTCCCGTTGACGGAGTTATTATTTCCGGTCAAACCTCGATAAACCAAGCGGTCATGACGGGCGAATCTCTCCCTGTTGATAAAACCGTCGGCGATGTGGTTTCTTCCGGTACCGTAAACCAGTTCGGGACATTTGAGATGAGGGCAGCGAAGGTCGGCGAAGACAGCTCAATTCAGCGCATGATACGTCTTGTTCAGTCTGCTGATGCAGGAAAGGCAAAAATTGTCGGCATTGCCGATCGCTGGGCAACATGGATAGTTGTCATTGCCCTGAGTGCGGCGGCGCTGACGTGGCTAATCTCAGGAGAAATAATTCGTGCGGTCACAATTCTCGTTGTGTTCTGCCCGTGTGCGCTTGTTCTTGCAACGCCGACGGCAATCATGGCGGCAATCGGCAACGCAACCAAGCACGGTTTTCTTGTCCGTGAGGGTGACGCATTGGAGCGGCTCGCCAAGGTAACGAAAATCACCTTTGACAAAACGGGAACTCTCACCGAAGCTAAAATGCGCGTCGAAAAATTCGAGGTCGCCGATTGGGCGGATAAATCGCAGGTTGCGGCGCTGGCGGCGGGCGCGGAAATGCG
>DNGF01000097.1:2531-8967 GCA_003486665.1 Oscillospiraceae bacterium | reverse complement strand
GAGGGTCTGAGCGTTAAGAAATACATATATATTTTAAACTGCACCGGGCTGAAAAGCCGTGGTGCGGTTTTATTTTGTCTTGAACATGGACGCAATGTGTCCGCGGAGGATTTTATAATGTAGTCAAAACGGAGGGATTAATTATGTATTACAGAATGACAGAATTCGGCGTAACAAAAGAATGGGTTTTTGAAGAGGATACAACATTTGAGCAGTGCCGCTTCATTATTTATGAGGGTGCGGAATTTGTTTTTAAAAATGTAAAAAAGGTTTCCTTTATTCATTGCGAATTCTTCGATGGATCAAAGGATAAATTTTTTATTCAGACTGACGCGGACGTCGTATTTGACCGCTGCACTTTTACCGATTGCCGTAAGCTTTGCAAATGCGAAAATAATTCGGTTGTTGCCGATTACTGCGAATTCAAAAACAGCACCGATGTTTTAAACTGCGTGAATGCGAACAGCGCGGTTGTAAAAAACAGTCGCTTTGACAGTTCGCCGAATGCCGTTTGCGGCGTCAAGCTCCATTGCTGCAGTTTCTATAAATAAAAAATCAGTTTGAGAAAATAACAGTTATTTCGAACCGAACGCCTTTATTCCTCATGGGAAATATTTTTTATGGGGCGGCAAGCGTTATATGGTTTATATAAAACGACATTTTCAATGACTTTTTCGTTTGTTTTGCCGACTGATGTATTCATATGCTCATGCCTCCTTTTTTATTTTAATCTCGGCTTCCGGGTCAGACTGCGAACCGCAGATCGTGTAAGAATCGTTACCCGCGAGTTTTTTCTCTACCAAGCGCAGTACGCGCGTGATAGTAAAGGTAAGAATANNAGCGGAAGTGATAAAATGGGACACAAATCATACTTGAATGACTGGAATGATTTGATGAAGACAACGGTGAAAATAGAGGACTTAAACGACGTATACAAGAGCATCGCGGAAGAAATCGGACTTGAAAACACCGTGGCTGTTTACAATATGTTTCGCGGAACTCAGGTTTCTTTTCCGAGCCGAATGCTTTCCAAGGAGTTTGTGTATAATGCGATTGCCAAGGAATATAACGGAAAAAATGTTGCCCGGCTGGCGCAGAAATATAATTATACCGAAAGAACGATCTGGAGGATTATTAAAAGCAGTAAGCCGGAATAATCTTTTAAAGTTTATAAAAAGGGAATGATTTTTCATGCTTGAGGGACGTTTTTTTGCAATACTCGGCGGATTAATTTTGATTTTAATTATATTTAAAGCGTTTAAACCGCTGCTAATTATTCTTGTTGTTGTCTTTGTCATATTAATTATTGTGAAATTGCTTAATTGAATATCGCAAAATTGATATGTGCAAGTTGTGAAGCAAGATTTATTGCTGCATCATGTGAAAAATTTGCAGCATGACAGAAATAGACTTAAGCAAGGTGTGCGCCGCAGATGCACGATAGAGGCTTAATTAAATGGCAGGTGATCCGAATGATGGCAATGACTTTTGTAACACTTTCTCTGATTTTTATTGTGTTTTGCTTAGTGTTCAAAAGTTTGAAGGTTATACTTATTGTTGCGATAATTCTTATAATTATCGGCATTATTGCAAATCTGGTAAAATAGAAAGGAAAAGGAACATGAAAGATAACATCAAAATGCACATAGTATGGGGACTGAGTTTTTATTTCATTGCGGGAATTGTATTCTTTATCGTTTCGGGATTGTTTAATATTAAATACACAACCGTATTCAACGATATATTCTCGATTATTATTTTTTCCGTATTGATGGTATGGATTTACGATGCGAAAAAGGACGAACTCGTTCCGTGGATCATGGCTGCTTCCGGATTCGCAGGGATAATAATTCTTGGGCTGATTGCCAAATTTATTGTCGGAGCGATGACCGAAACCGGTTCGTATTTGGACGGATTCACTGAAATAGTTTATGTATATCAATACAGCGATGAAATGGGATTTTTCAAAAAGCTTCTTTACGGGGTTTTGTTGGGCGGAACAGTAAATTATAGACCAAATTTACTGTCTGTAGCGCTGAGTATAGGTCTTTACTATGCGAAAAATTTTATAGCAAGCAAAAAATCAAGCGAATAAATTTATAGGAGGATCATTATGGGATTGTTTGACAAAATTAAGGACACTGCCGGTTCGATTGCCGGATCTGTTAAAGACTCGGTTGACTCGGCAAAGTCAAACCATGAGCAAAAGAAAGCCGAGCAGGCGGCATACAATGCTGAAATGACGGCAAAAGCAAACGAAAAGGCAAAGGAGATAATTTCATCAATTGAAGCGTTTTCAAATGACGGTACAGTATTCGGAGATATTGATATCGAAACGCTGAAGTCGTTTACAAAGGAATTCAGAGATAAAATTCTTCTCCCGGCAAGCAGTGTAAGCAACACACATATTTCAATGTTCACGATGATAAGTGAAAAGGAGCTTGACAAATTCATCAAGGTGTGTCCGGATTACAGCAAAACGGATGAAGCATTGATCTATCTGAAAAACGGTAAGCAGCAGCTTATGATTACGCCGTCTAACCTCTACTTTTCCGTTGCTCTTGATGAAAATCCGAAATTCTTTGCCAAGGGAAAGGTCGGCATGGATCAGATAAGCCAATTCACATTTGATTCGGATGAGGTCAACTCATATTTTAAATGTGACGAGCTTGTTTTGGCATCATTTAAAACAGACAAAACGATTAAGGAGGATTTTGTTTCTCTTGAAAATTATTTTGATTGCATAAAGAAGAAGGATTTTGTTATCACCGATGAGGAAGTCGATAAGCTGATTCAAGAAAAGATCGGCAGCAGTGTTTACGCCGAAGTAAAAAAATATATGGTCTATGATGACGAGCTTATGGTTTACTTCGCGTGGGGTCTTGATTCGCTTTCAGCCAAGGATTACATAGTTTGCACAACAAAGCAAATTATTGTAATGGATAGAGAAATGTTCGGCATGACTGCAAATATAAAGCAGTTTTACTATGAGGATATTACATCGGCAAGCACCGAGCAGAATTCAAACAGCAGTGACCTGACGGGAATGCTGATTGATACAGCCATTACGGCGGCGACCAAGACCTGCGATCTCATTATTTCTGTCGCAGGCGCAAGAAATAAAATCAACACTCTGTATAAGGTTGAGGCTGAGAGAGTAGTTGCTGTTTATCATCAATACAGAAAGCTGGCAAAACAAGCGAATTCACAGCCGCAGGTTGTTGTTCAGCAGCAGGTGGAAAGTCCCGTTGAGCAGATAAAGAAGCTCAAGGAGCTTGCGGATCTCGGCATAATATCAGAGGAAGAATTCAATCAGAAAAAATCAGATTTGCTTGCAAAGATGTAAAAGCTTGAAAACAATATAGAATTATGGTAAAATGACAGCAGATGGACTGATATTGTCCATCTGCTTTTTTAAGCTTATGGTGAGGTGAGATTATGAACGCGGAATTTAAAAATAATAAGGCATATCGTCTACTCAATATTTACGAAAGACTCAACGCGGGAGAAAATGTTGTCAAAAGGCATTTGGCTGATGAATTCGGAGTCAGCGAAAAGACGATTCAACGCGATCTTGATGAAATACGAACATATTTTTATGACAATAATCAGTACGAAACCGATGCCATGATTCGTTATAACCGAGCAACAAATTCCTATTCGCTTATTCGTCCGGAAAGAAATTGTCTGACCAACACGGAGATACTCGCAACCTGTAAAATCCTCCTGGAGAGCAGGGCGTTGTGTAAGGACGAGCTTTTCAAAATCATTGATAAAATTCTCTTGCAGGCATCCGATACCGACAGACCTTTGATTAAAAATTTAATATTAAGTGAGTATAACGGATTTGTTGAGCTGAAGCACAAGAAAAAACTGCTTGATCCGATATGGACGCTTTCGGAGTGCATAGAGGACTGTACGGTAATCAGCTTTTACTATGTCAGGCAGGATGGTAAAACCACAAAGAAAACCGTAAAGCCGGTTGCGATAATGTTTTCGGAATTCTACTTTTATCTGATCGCTTTTACTGCGGACGATTCAAAGGATTATCCGATTGTGTTTCGAATTGACCGAATAACGGATATTAAAAAGGAGAATAAAAAATTCTTTATTCCATACCGCGACAGGTTTTCAGACAGTGAGTTCAGAAAGCGTATACAGTTTATGTATTCAGGCGAGCTGAAAAAGGTAACGTTTGAATATTCAGGAGTGCTTGAGGCGATTCTTGACAGGCTGCCGACGGCGAAAATTCTGGAGCGCAGGGGAGATACATATTTGATGACTGCCGAATCCTACGGAAACGGCATATATATGTGGCTGAGAGCGCAGGGAGATAAGGCAAAAATATTGTGATTTAAACAAGTGTTCATTTATCGGTTAAAAAGAAAAAGACGGTTAGCAATTTTTCCGTCACTTGACGCCAAGAAAAGTCTGAAATCGCAAAATACAGTTTAAAAATAAGAAAAAAACAACCAAATACGAGAAAAAATCGGAAAAGTAAAAAATTTTTTCCGATTTTTTTGTCACAAAAGGCAAAACTCGTCATATATATACAAATACATTTTTAGGAGGCTTATCTATGATAAGTAAAATTTTCAAAAAAGTTATTTGTGTGGTAATGTGTCTGCTGTTGTGCGGTTCGATGACTGCGATGGCGCTGAAAATTGAAACACCGGAAACGGGAATTGTTGCGCCGATGTATGCCAACATCGCAAGTCACAGCTGCTCGCTGGTTATTTCGGGCATAAATTCAACCTCTTCGGCAACGCTGCGTGCAAGCAAATCAATGTCGCTGAAGATAAAGATGGAATTGCAGAAGAAAAAGGGCGATGTATATCATACGATAGAAACATGGAACGCATCGAGAACTGGAACAATCCTTGCAGTGGAAGAGGACAGGCTTATCAATGTTCTTGCAAATTACAGATTGAAGGTAACATATACCGCCGGTTCCGAAACCGTTGTGTATTTCGCTTATTCGAAAAAATAAATCCGAACTGAACAGAAGTATCTGAGAACGAATTTGTGAGGGGAAATATGACGAAATACAATCTTTTTTTAAAAATAATTGCGGTTATTCTTACCGTGACAATGATTATAGGTATATTGCCTATGAGCGTATTTGCTCAGGCTGTTGAAGATGAGAAAGAAAAGTTTGAACAGAGCGGATATTCAAGCAATGTTTCTCAGGAGGAAGAGGAGCCGACCGTAATCGGTGAAGACATTGAACGCCGCAACAGCGAGAATACGAAGTATTTCAAGATGAGCGACGGCACGGTTAAGGCGGCAATGTATAATGACCCGGTTTTATATAAAGATGAAGCGGGTAAGTGGCAGGAAATTGACAATTCTCTTGATACGTCTAATGAGGTTAGCAATGACGAGGCGTCGGATTTCAATGGCTATGAAACCAAGAAAAACAAGTTTAAGGTAAAGTTTGCAAAAAACGCAAATCAGAAAAAGCTTGTGAGCATGCAGATGGGCAACTATTCCGTAAGTCTTTCGCTGCTCAATAAGGCGAAAAAAAGCGGCTCTTCAATGAAGCAGGAGAAGAAAGCTAAAATTGAGGACCCGACCGTTGCCGTCAATGCAAGCAGGAAGGTATATTACGAAAATATTCTGCCCGATACGAATATCGAATATATCGTTAACGGTTCGGGTGTTAAGGAAAATATCGTAGTAAAATCTGCTCAGAGCAGCTACAATTACAGCTTTGAAATTGCCGTAAAGGATCTATCTCTTTCGTTGGCAGAGGACGGCTGTATTTATGCCAAGGACACAACCACAGGTGCGACGGTATTTGTTATGCCAAAGCCGTTTATGCTTGACGCTGAGTATGAATATTCGGATAAGGTCAGCTACAGCCTGAGTGCAAAGAACAAGCATAAATACGAAATTACAATTTCTGCCGATTCCGAATGGCTGAACAGCGGCGAAAGATCGTTTCCTGTAACGATTGACCCGGCGATACAAACAAAACAGTCGATAAGCACAATTGATTCGGTGTATGTTGCAAAAGGTTTGCCCAATCAGAATCGCTATTCGGATCCGATGATGATGGTCGGCAGAGAGTCAACAGACGCAGATATTTGTCAAGGTCTTATTAAATTTGATCTTCCGAAAATAAACCGCGGCGATGTTGTTATTGACGCACAGCTTCTGGCAATGCAGGTGCTTATGGACGCATATTCGGATACAACTCCGGACACAGCGATCGAGGTACACGCAATAACGGAAAGCTGGAATAAAAATACGGTAACATGGAACAACAAGCCGGCTTACGAATCCGCCGTTGCCGATTTTGAAATTCTGAAAGCAAGCGAAAAAAATTCAGGGGCTAAGGATCGACAGTGGAATGTTACATCCATTGTAAAACGTTGGTATGAAAATCCGAGCTTTGCAAACAACGGATTTTTGCTTAGATCATCAAATGAGA
>DNGF01000097.1:1593-2511 GCA_003486665.1 Oscillospiraceae bacterium | reverse complement strand
CCATATGTGGGTCTACGGCGAAAAGTATGCTCAAAGCACAGCTTATCCGATTCTGAATATCACATACAGATCAAATAAAGGACTTGAATCATATTGGAGCTATACGGATATCAGCGCAGGCAGGGCAGGAACGGCGTCAATATGTGAATTTTCGGGCAACCTTGTCTTTACACATAGTGATGTTACGACTGCGGGCAGCCGTGCGCCGGCTTCGATTTCGCACGTTTTCAACAACTATATGGCGGCAGACTCCTTCGGTAAGGTTATGCCGTACAGGGGACACGGCTGGATGCTGAGCTGTCAGCAGCAGCTTCTGCCGTCATCAAAAGTCGGTCTTCCTGCCGATAATCAGACAAACTATCCATATGTTTATATCGACGGTGACGGAACGGAGCATTACTTCTATAAGAAAAGCGACGGGAAGATGGTTGATGAGGACGGAATGGGACTCACGCTTACCGTGCCGAAAACCAATAATACGCAGTATTACAAAATGGCGGACGACAAGGGCAATGTTGTTTGGTTCAATAATAATGGTTCGCTGTCAAGCTCTGTTGACAGCAACGGAAACAGTATAACCAACAGCTATAAATCCGATGGCAGAACCATTCAGAAAGTGACGGACGGTGCGGGCCATGCCGTGACGATCGCGCCCACGTCCGACAATCTTGCGGTTCAGACAATTACCGATTCGGCAGGCAGGGTCACAAAATATCACTGGAATGTCGGATATTTGGTCGGCATAACCTATCCCGACGGTAAAAAGACGGAATTTACCTATGATTCCGACAAGGCGATCGCGTCCGTTAAATCACCCGATGGGTATAAGCTTGAATTTTCATACACACCGCTGGCAAACGGAAAGAGAGTTTCCAAGGTTGTTGAAAGTGCGAACGGAACGGCGGGACAAACTATTAC
>DNGF01000097.1:0-1578 GCA_003486665.1 Oscillospiraceae bacterium | reverse complement strand
ATATTACATTTGACTATTCACAGTACGGACAAACCGTTATCCGCTCTTCGGGCAAGGACGGTGTTTTCGGCAACAGTGACGATGTTTATACCACCGTCAAGTTTGACAGCGCAGGCAGAACGGTATGCTCGGAGGCAACAAGCAACGGCAAATCGCTTGCGGCATCCGCGGCAGAATATACCGCCTCTTCGCCGAACAGCAATGCGAGCAACATAAAGCAGCTTAACCGTCTTAGCAAATTCATGACGGGCGGTCAGTATGTCAGGAATTATCTTCGTGACGGAAGCGCCGAAATGACCGGAACATGGACAAAGCTCCAATGGAACGGAACGGCAGATTATGACGCAAAAACGGTCAATACGGAGCAGCTTTACGGCCGCAGCAGCTTATACATAAACAGCAAGACGTTTTCCGACAGGGCAGGAGCGAGAGTTTACCAGTCGCTGACGTCGGGTCAGTTCAAGGCGGGATCATATTACACATTCTCGGCATGGGTCAAAACGAAAAATGTCGTGCCGAGGGATACCGCCAAGCCGTTCGGCGTGCAGCTTTTCGGCTCGTACTGGACGACCGATGGGACAGTGCTTGATACGGTATCCGACCTTCTTTCGGGAACAACGGATACAACCATAAATAACGGCTGGCAAAGATTGTCAATTGCATTCTATGTTCCTGCAAACGCGTCGAAAATCAACTGTAACATAATGATACGCGATTCTTTGGGCGAGGCATGGTTTGACGGAATACAGCTGGAAGAGGGAACAAGCGCAAGCCCGTTCAATATGATTAACAATTCTTCCTTTGAACTGTATTCTCAGGCATCGAACGGCGCATATCTGCCGCAGGACTGGAGCGGATATCTTACCGATAAATATGATTCTGTTGACAACGCACATTCACGGGATTCGGGTCATGCGTTCCGTTTTGCGAGTGTGCCGACAGTTCCCAAGGAAATGAATCAGCAGCTCTATTTCGGCGGAACGACTGCACAGAACCTTGACGATACTTACATTCTCAGCGGCTGGGTGTATGCGAACCCGGTCGGCGGAAGCAATGAAAACAATAAGGTCAGCCTTGCCGCCAAGGTAACGTACACGGACGGAACGAGCTATTTGAATTGGTTCAAGTACAACAGCTCGGTAATGGGCTGGCAGTACATAATGGGTGCGTTCACGCTGCGCGACGGAAGCAAGCCGACAGCGAACAAAACGCCTGCTTCACTGAAAATTTATCTCATAAACTACAGACAGTCAAATAACAGCTGGTTTGATAATATTCAGCTTGTCCGTGACGAAGCCCCGTCATATACCTACAACAGCGATGGAAAGCTTGTTACTGTTGCGGCAAACGCGAAGCAGAAAGGCACAATGGAGTATTCCAACGGCAATCTTACAAAATCCGTTGACGCAAAGGGCTTTAACTATACATATAAGTATGACAGCAAGCATAACATGACCGAGGCGACAAGTCAGGGCGGCACGAAGTATCTCTATACCTATGACAGCATGGGTAATATCGCAACCTTCTCCGCTCCCGGGAAGGGCACCGTTACCTACACCTACGATAACCAGGGCCAAC
>DNGF01000051.1 GCA_003486665.1 Oscillospiraceae bacterium | reverse complement strand
ACAACGGTTTTGGCTCCGTCGGCCGCCACTGCCGACATTGCAATCAGACTTAATAAAACATCATGTGCGCAGGACGGTGAAATTACTGCGGAAGTATATTTTCCCCGCCTTTACAAAAAGATTTCGTCACTTGATCTTAGCTTGGTTTATGACTCTAAAAAGCTTGAGTTTGTCAGCATGGTTCAGGGCAAGGATTTAAGAAAGGCGAGAGATAAGCAAACTAACGGTGAGGTTTATTCTGAATTTGCAGGGAATCCGGGAAGAATCAACTGGTGTCTTGCCGGAGGAAATAACTATGAATTCAACGGAGTGTTTTCAACAATTGTTTTCAAGGTTAAGAGCTATGCCGACCATGGTATGTGCGATCTCAGCCTTAAGGTTAACAATGCTTCGAATTCCGGATATGTTAATCTGACCGATGACGTCAAAACATCCGGTGCGTCATTCAATGTTTTAAGAAATTCGATGAATGACCTTGAATTTAAGCTCAATGAAGCAAAGAACGGCTATATTATTACCGAGTATAATTGTGCAACATATGACACTGTAATTATTGCCGATACATACAAAGGTCTTCCAATTACCGGAATAGGACAGGCGGCATTTGCAAATCACGCGGAAATAAAGAAGCTTTCGCTGCCGTCAACACTTATATCAATCGGTCGGCAGAGCTTTTTGGGCTGCTCCGGACTTACAGATCTTGTTATTCCCGATAACGTAACGTTTATCGGTACGGAAGCCTTTAAGGGTTGCGACGGACTTAAAAATGTTTCTCTGCCGCTCGGACTTGCCACGATAGGACCGAGAGCCTTTTTGGGATGCACATTCCTTAATTCGGTTGAGCTTCCGTTTACACTTAAAACTCTCGGCATAAGTGCGTTTAATGAGTGCGCTATGCTTGATACGGTTAAAATTTCAAAGAACACGGAGGTAGGAGCAGGTGCTTTCAGCAAGTGTTCGGATGATCTGAAAATTATAACCGTTAAGGACAACACAAAGCTTTCATCATATCTTGCAGCTTCCGGCATAAAGGCAAAAGTCGAGTATGTAAAGGATATATCTCTCGGAACGGTAGAAAAAATTGCCGATCAGGTATATACAAAGTCGGCTGTTACACCGTCTGTAGCTATTAACCTGACAAGCGGCGAAAAGGTTGTGCAGGATAAAGATTATAAGCTGGTTTACCGCAACAATGTTGAAAGAGGTATAGCCACCGTCTATGTTGTCGGAACCGAAGCATACGGAGAAGGCTATGTTAAGCAGTTTAAGATTTTCTGCAAGCACACAGACGTTACGAGAAAAGTCGCAAAGCCGGCTACTTGTACCGCTGAAGGAAAATATAACGTTACCTGCAATTTCTGCGGCGACAACTTTAATGAAGCGATACCTGCAAAGGGTCATACGGAAACAGGAAAGTGGGTAATAGATAAAAGACCTACCATCACTTCGACGGGTTCCAAGTATATGCTTTGCAAGACCTGTAAGGCTAAGATCAAAACCGAAACGATCGGAAAGGCATACCCCGATATTAACGGCGACGGAAAAGTAAATTCAACCGATGCGCTTATCGTTCTCCGCTATGCCGTTGAACTCGGTTCGGACATCAAAACCGACGAGCAGTTCATGAACGCGGATACCAACGGCGACGGAAATGTGAATTCGCTGGATGCACTTACGATCCTCAGAATTTCTGTAGGTGCCGTTACATTATAATTTTCTGATAAAAATGGCGTTTCTTTACGAAGGAACGTCATTTTTCTATTGTCTAAAATGCTTTTTTGTGGTATTATATAAATTAAACTCAGCTCAAAAATGAAAGTGGGTATAAAAAATGGATAAAAAAGTTCCTTTGAGGGAAAAACTCGGATACGGTGTCGGAGCTGTCGGTCTTGATCTCAGCTACGGACTGTTCTATTCCTACCTTTCCCTTTATCTTACAAACGCTCTCGGAATCAGCCCCTTGTTCCTGCTCGTGCTTGCTCCGATTGCAAGACTTTGGGACGGAATCAATGACCCGATGATGGGAACAATTGTTGATATCTCAAACAGCAAAATGGGCAAATACCGTCCGTGGATATTGAGAGGCGCGTTTGCAAATGCCGTTGTTCTCTGCCTGCTGTTTAATAATCCGGGAATCAGAACGGATTCTGTCTGGATGTATATTTATGTTGCGGTGTTCTATGTGCTTTGGGGTATGTCGAATACCTTGGCGGATATTCCTTACTGGTCAATGATTCCGTCGTTTGCAACAGAAGAGAAAGACAGGAACTTTATTTCAACGGTTGCCAGAACCTTTTCCGGTCTTGGACAGGGCATCGTGCTTATTCTTACGGCGCCGATCGTTGCATACCTCGGCGGATCAAGCGAGAGCAGTCTTAAAACGATGACGCCCGAATGTCTTTCAAAGGGCTTTGGAAAATGGTCGATTATTGCTGCGGCTCTGCTTGTTTTATTTGCCTGCATAAGCGTTGCGTCAACGAAGGAAAGAAATGTAATTCATGGCGGCGAAAAGTTCTCGTTCAAAAATGCAATAGGCGTTGTAAAACACAACGATCAGCTTTTGACATTTATGCTTTTTGCTATGATTTCAAATGCCGGCTATTACATGACATCGGGTATCAGCAGTTACTATTTCAACTCGGTTGCGGGCGATCTCAACCTCCAGTCAAAGTTCAACCTGTTCGGTGCTGTCGGTTCGGTAATCGGTATCGCAGTTATTCCGATTTGCTCAAAGCTTAATATGAACAACAGATCGATCTATAAGCTGTCGCTCGGTATGGCGGCTGTAGGATATATCGGTATGGCTGTTATCGGCTACGGCTTCGGCGGAAATGTTTACGGACTGGGTGCCTGCTATCTTATTACGTCGATCGGTATAGGAAGTATGTTTGTTAATCAGACGGTTATGCTTGCCGATGTGGTTGATTACGGCGAGTATAAGCTCGGAAAGAGAAACCAGAGCTTTACCTTCTCGATGAAGGGCTTCCTGCAGAAGATGGCGTATACTGTTCAGTGTATCATCATGTATCTTACATTCAGTGTAACCAAGTATGAGGGAACGGCTCCTGAACAGACTCAGGAGGCAAAGGATGCAATTTCGGCACTTATGTTTATTGTTCCTCCCGTGCTTATAATAATCTCATACATCGTTTTCTCAAAGAAGTATAAAATATACGGCGACTTTAAGAGAGAAGTGCTTGCCAAGGTATCTGCAATGCACGAAAACCGAAGCGCGGATGATGCGATATATTACTTACCCGACGAAGAAAAATAATCAGCGGTGATAGCTATGAAAAAAATTGTGTTTTTTTCGCACGGACTCAGCGCCAACGGAATAGAAACGTTCCTTGTCAATGTGCTTAAAAATATTGACAAATCAAAATACGATATAACGGTCGTCATCGCTATTGATGAGGGCGTGGAGTGCCTGCATGAAAAGACGGTTACCGATATGGGTATACGCGTGATTCATGCGAGCGACCTCAATGCACCGATAAAAAAGCTTGTTTATATAAAAAACGTTAAGAAATTTCTTTCGGGCGAGCATTTTGACATCGCACATTCAAACATGGATCTTCTCAACGGAATAACGCTCACAATTGCCAAAAGGTGCGGAATACCCGTCAGAATATGCCATGCTCACAATTCTAAAAGTCAATACAACCCGACAGGTCGTTTTGCTTCGCTGAAAAGATTTTTGCAAAGGGTCTACAGCCGTACAATGAAAAAGCTGATTTTAAAATCGACTACAGAGCGTCTTGCCTGCTCGGATGTTGCAGCACACTATTTTTACGGCAGCGTACCCTCAACTCTTATCTATAACGGGATTGAAACAAAAAGCTTCAAAATGCCTGATGATTTTGACAGGAAAGAATATTCGCTTAGCCTTGGCGCGGACGGAACGGAGAAGCATATGATTGTTTCGGTAGGCAGACTTTCAATGCAGAAAAATCCGATCTTTGCCGTTGAAGTAATTGCCGAGCTTGCAAAAAAAAGAAACGATTTCAAATATATCTGGGTCGGCTGCGGAGAGCTTGAGAATGAAGCAAAGAGCAGGGCGAAACAGCTCAGAGTTTTTGACCGAATTATATTTACCGGCGTCAGAACCGATGTCAGGGAGATACTTGCGTGCTGCGATTGCTTCTTGATGCCGTCACTTTTTGAGGGACTTCCTTTTTCGCTTATTGAGGCACAGG
>DNGF01000205.1:451-2941 GCA_003486665.1 Oscillospiraceae bacterium | reverse complement strand
CCCTCAAGGGGAAGGCTGATAAATGTCAGCAGAAAATTTACCTATAACACTCCACAATACCTGCATTGCCGCTGAGCTTAAATTTGCCCTCGGCGGCAACGGGCATCAGGAAGTAATCGCCCTTTTTGATGTTCTTTTCGTAACTGCCACCCGTGATTTTGCCCTCGCCCTCGGTAACGACATAGATTCTTGCGCCGCCGTCAAGGCTGAATTCGCCGCCCGAAAGCTCGATTTTTCTGACCGTGAAGCTCGTTGTCATTCTTTCGTCAATGAGCGAAAGATACTTCACTCCGTCCTTGTCGCTGATAACGGCAGGATCAATGGGCGCAGGATATTTCAGGCTGACGTCAAAGCATTCCATTGCCGTCTTTTTGTCGATGCCGAGATACATTTCATGATCGCTGAGCTTGTAGTCGCCGCACCAGCGTTCGGGCTGAATTGTGAAATCCGACGGCTCCTGAACCTCAAGAAGCAGACAGCCTGCACCGATCGCATGAACCATCTTTGCCGGAATATAGATAACATCGCCGGGCTTGACTTCGAATGATTCAAGCAGATCCTCCATAACGGTTTTGCTGTCCTCGCTCTCGCCGATTGCCTTTTCAAACTGCTCCATCGTCACGCCGTTCTTGAAGCCGTAGAAAACCTTTCCGCCCGGACGGGTGGCGAGGATGTACCAGCTTTCCTCCTTGCCGTAAGAGGAATTGAAATACTTCCTTGAAAAAGCCTTGTCGGGGTGCGCCTGAACGGGGAGCCTGATCGCGCTGTCAAGTATTTTTGTCAGCACGCCGAGGTCGTCACGCTCGCCGATAATTTCCTTTTTATATTTTTCAAGAGCATCGCTGAGGTAAAGCTCTTCTCCTTTTATTTTGGAAATGCCCTCATATTCGTCCGTGCTTCCCTCATTGAGGGCATGAACGCTTGAAACGACCCATTCTTCGGGATAGTTGCCGTCTTCGGAATCGTCCGAGAAAAAGTCTGCGAAAAGCTTTCCGCCCTTATAAACACGGAAAACCCTGTTCTTTTCAAAGAAAATCGGATAATTGTAAAACATATTAAAAACCTCCTCGGTTATTCGTATTTGATAAGCCGTCTTGCCTCATCAAGGTTCGGATAAATTCCGCTGCCTGTCATCGCCGAAAGTGCCGCACCGTATGCCGCCTCTTCCTTGTAGAGCGGAATATTGATTTTTTTGCCGAACATCTCGGCTGTTACGCGCCTGAGCGCCGGATTTTTTCTGATTCCGTTGCCCGAACAGACAATATTTTCGCAGTCCTTGCCGATTCGCCTATACATATCGTAAAGCTCCTGCGACATTCCGATAATTGTTGAAAGCAGAATATCTTCGGGTGTGAAGTTATTCTCGTCAATGCCCGAATATGAGCCTTTTATTGTCGGATCAAGTCTTGTGCCGCAAAATCTGGTGTCGGCAATGACTGAAGTTGCGCCCTTGTTTTTGAGAACCCTATCAATCTTTTTGTAAATATTCTCGCATTTTTCACCTGTAGCAAGCTCTGCACATTTCGCAACGAAGCCTGCCACCGCCGCAAAGGCTCTGCCGCCGCAGAGAGCGCAGCCTGCAAGAAGATATTTACCCTCGTTGAACGGGCGTGCCTCAATGCCGTCGGGAGCTTCTGCACTGTCGCCGATAACCGAAATCTGCGAGCCGGTGCCGAAATTGAGCAATGCGCTCTCATTGTCACTGACCGAGCCGATGAAGCTTGCCTGATTGTCGCCGAGAGCGACCGTGACGGGGATTCCGTTATATTTCCCGACCGTTTCAAGTCTGTTTGTTACTCTCGGCAGACAGCTCAAATTCGTTTTGAATTTTTTATTTTTAATGTCGAACAAGCCGAGTGATGCGGCATTTGTGACGTGCATGATCGGCTCTGCGCGTTTGCAAAGCCTCATTGCAATATAATCGCCGATTGTTATTATGTATTTTGTGCTTTCGGGGACAAGCCCGTTTTCACGGTTATAAAAGTCGGAAACCAAGCCGTAGCCTGTGAACGATCCGAGATAATCGGCATAGCTCTTGCCATCCTTGTATTCAAGGCTGCCCCTTGCGTCCTGCCAGGTGTAGAGCGGGGAAATTGCCTTGCCGCTCTCATCGGCATAGAGAATACCGTGCATCTGATTGGAAATGCCGATTGCCTTTGTGTCGGCATTGCAGAGCTTCTTGACGATATTTTCAACGATTTCCGTTATGCGTTCGGGCGATTGAATTCGTTCATAGTCCTTGTCGGTCTTTATGAATGAATCGTTGTTTATGTTGACGGAATCGAGAATTTCGCCGCTTTCGCAGTCAACGATAATTCCGCAGATTCCCGTTGTTCCTATGTCAATTCCGAGTGAGTTCATTGGGTGGCTCCTTTGTGCGGCTTTCTTCCGATCAGCCTCCCCTTGAAGCAAGGGGGGACCGCTTGCGGTGGTGGGGATTTGAAAAAAGATTTTTTCAATCTTTTTTTTACAAGAAATTCAGATAAAATC
>DNGF01000205.1:0-440 GCA_003486665.1 Oscillospiraceae bacterium | reverse complement strand
CCCTAACAATCAGGGGAGGCTTAATTAAATCTCAAAAGACTCTTCTCTCACTCCAATTTCGCCGATTTGGGATCAAGGCGGCGAATAATGTCCTGCTGGATAGCGGGGGAGAGGTCGAGGAAGTTTACGAATGTGCCGTGGATTCTCATTATATATACTCCGCTCGGAGCGTATTTTTCGGGTTCTGCAAGAACCTTTCTGAGAATTTCGGCTGTGGTGACGTTAACATAGAGGTAGAACGGTGAAACGCCCTCTTTAAGCGGATTGAAAAACAGCGGATTTACGATCTTATCCCTGAATTCAACGCCCTTGTCCTCGTATGTTTCAGCCTTGAAATACTTCGGGTCAACGCCGAGGTGGGAAGCGTAGCCGCCGTTGAACTTGTCAAACGGCATCTTCATATTTGAAAGCACGCGGAAGCCGAGTCCGTTTTCGGCACT
>DNGF01000024.1 GCA_003486665.1 Oscillospiraceae bacterium | reverse complement strand
TCAGATATTGCAAGACTCTCGGTTCGGACGGAATGAGAACGCAGGGTAAGCTGATCTGTGCAATGCTGGACAGCTATATTACGGACGAAAATGTCGATAACGGTTCAAGAATCTATCAAAGGCTTCTTGCAAATCTTGATTCAAACAGCGATATCTCGTTCTTCGAAGCCGCTCAGGCAATGTCAACGATCAAGATGTTCTGCGATTCCCCCGAAAGACAGCAGTCAACAATTATTATAAACGATTCGAGCATCGAAAAATAAATATTTTGGCTTTCAATGTTGACAATTGGAGGTTTATTGCATATAATATAAATGGACAGAGATAATTCTGTTGCGCTTCACAATGTGCGAAAAGACATTGTTAATTCAAGCACGCTTCACAATGTGCGGCATCGAAACATTGTTTATTCAAATACGCTTCACAATGTGCGGCACTGAAACATTGTTTACATGCCCTCGGTTTAACCGAGGGTTTTGTAATAAACGGAGGATTAATGATAGAACAAGGAATGTATTACGCTTCAGAGGATTTCTTTGAAACGATCAAAAAAGTCGGGGGTGAATGGAACGATAAAAAGCACAGACCGATTGTATGTCTTGTTAGAGCTTCGGAAAATGAGGAATTATTTTGGGCAATTCCTATGGGCAAGCTGAATCATCGCAACCAAAAGCAGCAGGATCGTCTTAATTACTTCTTATCGCTTCCGTCAAGGGACATACGTTCTTGTTACTATCACGAGGGTCGAACAACATCGGTGTCTATATTTTTTATAAGTGATGCCATTCCAATTACTTCCAAGTATATTGAATCATGTCATTTGGGTGCTGGTTCGGAACCATATATAATAAAAAATCCAAATTTAATTAAAGAATTAAAAAGAAAGCTTTTCAGGATTTTAGATATAGAAAATTCCAGACCGAATTCATTTAGGCAACATATTACCGATGTTAAAAAATATTTGCTGAACGAACTTTCAGAAAAGGAGACAACTATGTCAGAAAAACCTTTCAGAGGCTCAAAGCCTCAACCGGATCACATTTTTATAAGCATTGCGGATGACGCGAAAACAACGATGAATGTTACGTGGAGGACAAGCGTTGATGTAAAAAAAGGCTATGTTCTTTATCACGAGGACGGCTCGGATGAGGTCAAGCGTACCGATGCGGATACGGATGTTTTTAAGAGCGATATTGATATAAGCAATATGTTCTGGGCAAAGCTCACGGGACTTAAACCGGACACGAAATATTTCTATACCTGCGGTAATGATGAGTACAGAAGTGAGGAATTCAGCTTCACAACGGAACCTGAAAATCTCACGAAGTTTAAGTTTATCTGCGTTTCCGACCAGCAGAAGGGTGATCTGATAAATCCCGATTACTCGTACTTTACCGGAATTCTCAAGAAGGTTCTTGAGGAAAATCCCGATGCGAGATTTATTCTTACAGGCGGAGATAACACGAACTGCGGTCAGCATGAGGTGCAGTGGAACGGTACATTCGAGGGAATGAAGGGCATCGTCGAAAGCATTCCGATTCAGATGGCTCTCGGCAATCACGACAACCGCGGCTTTAAAGATTATAAAAACGGCATCGGCAGATATTACAGCGAGCCTGCCGAGTTTTTCGGAAAGCAGTNNCCAGAGATCCCGAACATGAAGAGGGCAGATATTATGCCGAGCCGGCGGAATTCTTTGACAACCAGTTCAAGGGTTCGTATGCTTATGACGGACCGGACGCATGGAAGACGGAAAATTACACTTTCGATTACGGCAACGTCCACTTCCAGATGATCGGAATAAACGGTCCCGAAGATGTCAACGAGTGGATGATAAACGATATGAAGAAGAACCGCAGGCAGTGGAACATCGGTACATATCATTTCCCGATTTGCTATTCCGGTTCAAACTGTGCTAACTATGACGCATATCCCGTGATGACAGAGGGATTTGAAATGCTTGACCTCGTATTTTCGGGTCATGAGCATAATTTCTCGCGAAGCTTTCCGAGAAGAAATGAAGAGCTTTTCGAGCGTCCGTCACAGGGTACGGTTCACTATATGCTCGGCAACTCTAACCAGAATCCTCCGGGAACAAGAGCGATTTCAAAGGTTTGGCACTCCGCATTTTACTGTGAGGAGGAGCCTGTTTCCGTTGTTGCAATCGTTGAGGTTGACGGCGACAAGATGACCCTTACCTCAAAAATTGTCGAGGACGGCAGAATTGTTGACAAATGTACTATTGATAAGGGCAGGGACGAGATCACGCCGTATGCAATTGCTCCGAAATTTAATCAGACGCGAATGACTTTCAAGGGCGCTCTCATGGGCCTTTGCCAGTATCCCGTTCCGTGCGAAAAGATTGACGGAATTTGGTATGCCTGCTTCGGTACACTTATCGGTTATATCGGCGGTTATGTTCTCAAGGAAAAGGGCAAAATCACTCTTGAGGTTTACGGCAAGAGGGTTGAATTCTTCGAAAACAGTGATAAAGCCGTTGTCAATGGCGAAGAGAAGACGATTTGTGCAAAGGTGCTTCGTGTTCATGATCAGCTCTATATGCCGGCACCTGCCTGCGAGCTTTTTGATATGAGATGGGCTTACGCCGAGAGAAACAATTTCATCTCCTTTGAACACGAGAATGAGGACAGACCGATAACCGTACAGCCGTAATTGACAAAATATAATAATTGTTGTATAATAAATTAACCGCTTGAAATCGGAGTTGATGACAATGGCAAAGAAAAAGGCAGAACAGACAACGGGTATTGATCTTAATGACGCTCAGAAGCGCATGGATCAGTATGCCAAGGCGTGCGACAACGTAAAAAAAGGCAAGATAACGGCACTTTCAATGATCGGCATTACGATTATCTGTTTGCTTATACTCCTTGTTGTCAGCCTTAAGATGAACGGAATCGGCTTTACCGCTGTGGTTGACGGCAATTCGGGCAGCGTTACGGTTGTTCAGTCGGGCGAGGTTCAGGGAACGAAGCTTGCGGACGTTGTGACAACAAAATAAATTATAAAATGACTTAATCGACAGTGACCTTGGTTGCTGTCGATTTTTTTGCAAGAATTATTGTGCAGCTTTGCGGAGAAGAGCAAGAAATGGTACGCGACGAAAAGCTTGATTTTGCCTTTTGATGGTCGGCGTCGGCAGTTACAATTAATTTCTCTGAAAAACATTGGATATACTGGATTTTTTATTATAAAGGTGATATAATTATTGTGCCGCACAAGAGAATAAAGCACAGTAACGTGGTATGCGTTTTTTTGATAAAAACGCATGCTCAATTTGACATACCCTTACTGTGTGTTGAATCTTGTGTGGCGCAACCGAGCTGTGCGTTTTTGGTGCGTGGCTTCGGTCGCGCACTTTTTATTTACGGGGGAAAGCATATAAGTTTTGCAGAGAATTTTAAAGCCGCAAGGAAAAACCGCGGAATGACGCAAAAGGAGCTTGCCGAAAGGCCGGATATTGATCGTTCGTCTATCGCAAAGTATGAGAACGGAAACGGACTTCCCCATGCAAAAACGCTTCATAAAATATGCGAAATTCTTGATATTACAATTGACAGCCTGTTTAAAGAATAAGAAAAGACGAAAGCAGCTTGTGGTTTGCTTTCGCCTTTTTGTTTCTTTTATTTCTTCAGCTTAACAAGGTCGCGGTAGCTGATGAGCTTGATGTTATGCTCGTCAAATGCCTTGTAAATATCGGGATCCTTCATGATGAGGTACTCCCAGTATCTTCTCTTCCATCTGCCTGTTATTGCCTTCATCTCATCTGTTGCAAGCGCAGGGTGGATATATGTTTCGCAGATTCCGTCCGGAATGTCCGTGAGATATGTGATGAAGTTATGCTTAAACTCCTCATAGGAATCTCCGCTCTCAATGCTTTCGGGGAATATCAGATAGTCCGGCATCGGAACATGATTTATCTTACCGAACATACCGGAAAAACGGCAGGCGGCTTTGAACAGCCACATCGGCGTGCCGGGAGGACATTGAGATTCAAGCGGCTTTGAAAACATACGGAAGGGATAACCCTTTTTGCCGCAGATTGCGAGCGTCTTCGGAAGCATTTTAAGCTTGCCGTTAAGTCCGTAAAGAGCGCCCATGTGTGAGTCAACGTGCGACGGCTTCATGCCTTTATTTTCGCAGTATTCGATCTGAGCCAGAGTTTCCGCACAGGCATCATCATAGGTGCAGTGCGCCTCAAAGTCCTCGCTTTCGGGCCACATTCTGCCTTCGGGAGTTCTGATGCTCTTTCCGTCCGTGAGCGGTCCCCACGGGAAACGATCCATCCATTCGTTTGTGTGCGTAAGATGAACGCCGATAGCGTACTGCGGATGCGTCTTTGCAAATTCGATTGCCTCGTCTGCGCCCGGACAGGGTGCCATTATCGTTGAGGAAAGAAGGTGTCCGCTTTCGAAAAGCTCCATACAAGCTTCGTTGGCGGAATGGCAAAGTCCGAAATCGTCGGCATTTATAATAAGATACTTACTGATAATTATCACTCCTGTTTTTTCTCATTCGGAGAATGATTACATAATCATACATATTTTACTATATCATACACAAAAAAGCAAGCACTTTAAATATACAAACCGCTTGAAAAATCTAAACGTATACTATATAATTAAAACAAAGGCAGGTTCGGAAAGGGGCGACAGCCGTGCGAAAATATGACATAACAGCCCTCGGCGAAATACTGATAGACTTTGTGCCGGACGGTACCGACTCCGCCGGGGATATGCGATTTATCCGAAAGGCAGGAGGAGCGCCGCTGAATATGCTTGCGACTGCGGCAAAGGCGGGGCTTAAAACCGCATTTATCGGCAAGGTCGGGAATGACCTGCCGGGTGAATTCCTTATCGAAACGGTTCGTTCATGCGGCATTGATTGCAGCTATCTTCGAAAAGACAATGAGAATAACACCACGCTCGCATTTGTGGAGCTTGACGACAAGGGCGACAGAAAATTCAGCTTTTACAGGAATCACGGCGCAGACAGATTTATTTATGAAACCGATATAGATAAAGAGCTTATAGCGGAGTCGAAGGTTTTTCACTTCGGATCGCTTTCGCTGACGGATGAACCCGGTTATTTTTCAACCGAGGTTGTCGTCAAAACGGCGAGGGAAAACGGATGTGTTATAACATACGACCCGAATTACCGTCCGCCCCTTTGGGACAGTCCCGAAAAGGCTGCGGAGCGCATGGCGGTTCTTCTTCCCTATGTCGATATCATAAAGCTTTCGGTTGAAGAGCTTGAAATGATAAGCGATGGCAGGGGAACGGAGTTCATTTTTGAACAGGGGGTCAGACTTGCGCTTGTTACGGACGGCGACAAGGGAGCAACGCTCTGCTTTAAGGGCGAAAAAGCTCATATTCCGGCGTATGAAGCAAAAACCGTTGACACAACGGGTGCCGGAGATATATTTTTAGGCACTTTCGTCAGCGAATTCATCAGAAAAGGTAAAAATCTTGATGATCTTTCGGTTGGCGATGCAATAAATTTTACAAAAAAAGCCGTATTTATTTCGGGCAAAAGCACTGAAAAATACGGCGCAATAGCCTCAATTT
>DNGF01000199.1:5141-6169 GCA_003486665.1 Oscillospiraceae bacterium | reverse complement strand
GGTGCGCTTGCCGTCAAGAATATCGCCGAAGCGCTGAACAAGAATGTGACCCGTACCGAGCATATTTGTCAGCTCGCCGACCTTCTGAGCGTAAGCAATGGGCTGGTTGAACGGGTAAGAGAAGTTGTGGGAGCAGAGAATTGCAAGGTTTGTATTGTCGCTCTTAAGCTCCTTATATGAATGACCGTTTACAACGGCAAGATTGTTGTCGTAATTCTCCTGGCTTACAAATCCGCCGGGATTCTGGCAGAAGGTTCTGACCTTATTCTTGAACGGACGGGGATAACCGATAAGCTTCGATTCGTAAAGAACATCGTTTACCTTTTCGATGACCTCGTTTCTGACCTCGACTCTTACGCCGATGTCAACCGTTCCGGGCAGGTGAGCAATGTCATGCTCGCCGCAGATTTTTTCAAGCCACTCAGCACCTCTGCGTCCTGTTGCGATGATGGTGTTATCGGCTCTGATCTCCATCTCAACGCCCTTGTTGTTTGAAACGTAGATGCCCTCGCACTTCTTGCCGTTGAGGATAATGTTGGAGCATTCGTAGCCGAAGAAAATTTCAACGCCGTTTGCAATAAGATATTTTTCGATTGCAAGGTAAATGTCCTGAGCCTTTTCTGTTCCCATATGACGGATCGGACAGTCAACAAGCTTAAGGCCTGCCTGAATTGCACGGGTACGGATCTTTCTGACCTCTTCCGTGTTTCCTACGCCCTCAACCTTAGTATCCGCGCCGAACTCAAGATATATACTGTCAGCATAATTAATAGTTTCCTGAACAAGATTTTCGCCGACAAGATTCGGAAGATCTCCGCCGACCTCATAGCTCAGCGACAGCTTGCCGTCCGAGAATGCGCCTGCGCCGGAAAAGCCGGTTGTAATATGGCAATACGGCTTACAGTTCATACATTTTTTCGTCTTTGCCTTGGGACAATGTCTGTTTTCGACAGACTGACCCTTTTCGACAATGACAATCTTTTTCTTTGTACCCTTACGAAGCATTTCAATGGCGGTAAAAATTCCGG
>DNGF01000199.1:3402-5101 GCA_003486665.1 Oscillospiraceae bacterium | reverse complement strand
CCTCCTACGATTACAACGTCTGTTTTCATATTTCCTGATACCTCCGAAAAAAATAAAAGCCGAACACGGTCGCAAGGCAATCGACGTTCGGTATCGGGGAGCCGCAACGTTTAATAAGCTCCCATATCAATCTCGTTGCAATCTATTCTAACACCTTGCCATATAATTGTCAAGTGAGTGCAGACCGCGCGATATGTGCAAATATGAAGCGTAACGGTTCAATTAATGCGTTTGTGGTTTTATTGTGTCCGCAATACGAACACGGCTTCGTCAATTTTTACAAAATGCAAATAAAAATCTGCCGTAAAAAAGCAAACAAGCAGAAAATATGTGTCAAACGGTGCCGATATAGCAACGTGTGATATAAGGATAGGGAACAACGCCGTTTTTGCCGTGTTTTTTAAACAGCTCGTGAAGCTTTGCAATGTATTCATCGTATTTTTCATCGCCGGCTTTCGGCGCATATGATGATGAAAGACACCTTGCAACAAATGCGTTCTCGTCATATATAAGGTCGTTTCTGAACTGAATTACGTCAAAATCGCCGTCAAAAAAGTCCCTGAACGCATCTTTACTGAAATCTATGCCGTTTGACGAGCCTTTAAAATTCGGACAGAAGCGGCGGTTTATCTCGTAGTTTTCTCTTATCAGCTCGCTGTCGGTATCACGGTCGTTCCACACAAGCAAAACCTTGCCGCTGTCCTTTAGAATTCTGCGGCATTCTTTTTTGAATACCTGCCTGTCGAACCAGTGAAAAGCCTGTGCAACCGTTATGAAATCAACGCTTTTATCACAAAGACGTGTGTTTTCTGCGCTTCCGTTGACAGAAATTATGTTTTGATGCTCGGCATATTTTTTCTCGGCAACTGTTCGCATATCATCGTTCGGTTCAACAGCGAAGACCTTGCCTGAAAAGGGACAAAGCTGTACTGTGAATATTCCGGTACCCGAACCGATGTCGGCGGCAACGGTGCCGTCGGAGATCAATTTCTGCTCTCTCAGGTATTCGAAAAGTTCATTCGGATATCCGGGACGCGCCTTGGAGTATATTTTGCCCTTTTGATCGAATCTATGTTCATTCATGTTTTTCACCTACGCAGAAGTCACCGTCAACGTCGGTTATTTTAACCTTTAATATCTCGCCGCAGGGCAGCTCGCCCTTAACCTTGACAGGAGTGTAATTCCCGGTATAGCCCTCAATATATCCGTCGGAATGTCTTGTTTCAAAGAGAACATCAACTGTTTTTCCTATCTGAGATCTGAGAAATTCGCGACGGATTTCCTCAGTCTTTTCAATCATGATATGACTGCGCTTTTCCTTGACCGATTTTTCAATCTGCGGCATCTTTGCGGCCTTGGTTCCCTCGCGGGGGGAGTAGGGGAATACATGAACCTTTTCAAAGCCTATTTTTTGAGCGAAACGTACGTTTTCGGCAAAGTCCTCCTCGCTCTCGGTCGGGAAACCTACCATTATATCCGTTGTGATTGCCGCATCGGGGAAGTTTGCCCTGAGCTTTTTGCAAAGCTCGGAATATTCCTCCGCACTGTAGTGGCGGTTCATGGCTTTGAGGGTGTTGTCGCAGCCGCTCTGAAGGGAGATGTGAAACTGCGGACAGAAGCTTTGAAGCTTCGACAGCCTTTTAATTACTTCGTCCGTAATGTGATCCGGTTCAAGAGAACCGAGGCGCACACGCTTAAA
>DNGF01000199.1:0-3352 GCA_003486665.1 Oscillospiraceae bacterium | reverse complement strand
AAATTCATACTGTCGGCAAGCTCTACGGCATCGCAGATGCTAAGACCGATATCCGTGCCGTAAGCCGAAAGATTTATTCCGACCAGCACTACCTCGGCAAAGCCTGCTTCGCTGAGCTTATGAAGCTCTTCTTTAAGCTCAGCGATCGGTTTGGAACGCACGCGTCCTCTGGAATAGGGAATAATGCAGTAGGAGCAAAAGCGGTTACAGCCGTCCTCAATTTTTACAACGGCTCTTGTTCGGCGGTCAAAGCCTGAGATGCCGCCGGAGAACTTGTCGCCGTTCTTGTGTTCCTCAATGTCGATAATACGTCTGCCGCAGCTGAAATAGCTGTTGATCAGCTCGAAAAGCTTCGAATTATTTCTGTTTCCGAGTACGATATCCGCCTGCTCAAGATGTTCCGCATCCTGCGGAAAAGCCTGAGGCATACAGCCTGTCAAAACAACAATGCTTTCGGGGTGGTTGCGCTTGAATCTTCTGACCGCCTGACGTGTTTTACGGTCACTCTCGGCGGTAACGGTGCAGGAGTTAACAACATAAATGTCCGCTTCTTCATCGGCTGAGGCTATCTCGTAGCCGTTTGCAGCCGCCTTTTCGGACATTGCCTGGGATTCATATTGATTTACCTTACAGCCCAGGGTGTAGAATGCAATCTTCATATCATCAGCTCCGTTTGTTAATCTAAGATATGATTATAATGCAAAACATCATATTGTGCAAGTTTTATTTGCCGATAAAAGGGCATATATTTATTGTATGTAAGAGCGAAAGGGAGGTTCAGTATGAAAAAAATAATATCAATAGCAGTGAGTATGTTTATTTGCTTGGGTTCGCTCGGAATATTTGCTTCTGCCGAAAAATCCATGGCTATGCCGATTGACGTTAAGGCGAAGTCAGCGGTCTTAATGGATCAGACAACCGGAACGGTTCTTATGCGAATGAATGAAAACGAGAAGCTGTATCCTGCGTCGGTGACGAAAATTATGTCGATGCTTCTGATTGCCGAAGCGATTGATTCCAACACGATCAGGCTGACAGACGAGGTGACGGCAAGCACAAACGCATCAAAAAAGGGCGGATCTCAGATTTGGCTCAAAGAGGGAGAAACCATGACGGTTGATGAGCTTCTCAAGGCAACCGCGGTCTACAGCGCGAACGATGCCTGTACGGCTTTGGGCGAATACATTGCCGGCAGCGATGAGGCGTTTGTAACGATGATGAACGAGCGCGCACGGGAACTCGGCATGAAGAATACGCATTTTGACAACTGCACGGGTCTTGACGACACATCGGAAACTCATCTGACGACGGCATATGATATTGCGCTGATGTCGAGAGAGCTGATGAAGCACCAATTTATTCAGCAGTACACAAAAATTTGGATGGACTCGCTTAGGGACGGAAAGACAGAGCTTGTGAACACAAACAAGCTAATCCGATTCTATGAGGGCGCAACAGGACTAAAAACCGGAACGACATCGAAAGCCGGATGCTGTATCTCTGCGACCGCAACGAGAAACGGAACAAGTCTTATAGCGGTGGTTATGGGTGCGGACAACAGCAAGGATCGTTTTGAGGGTGCAAAGGCGATGCTTAACTGGGGCTTTGCAAATTATGAAACCGTAACGCCGGAGATCGACAAATCTTTGATAACCGATGTAAATATCATCAGCGGCGAAGAAAAAAAGCTTACGCCGCAGATATCGGGAGGCTCACAGTTCCTTATCCCGAAAGGCAAGCAGAAGAATATTACACAGGAGATCGACCTTGCCGCCGCCGTTGAAGCTCCGGTTGAGTCGAATCAGACCTTGGGTACCGTGACTGTAAAGCTGGACGGAAAAAAGCTCGGTGAATATAAGCTGACGGCTCCTCACTATGTTGAAAAGCTGAGCTTTAAAACGGTTTTTATACGCATGATATCGTCAGTTTGCAAGCCGCAGCAGCCCGTTAGTGTGAACTGAGTGTGTATTTTTTATGCAAACTGCGTAAAAAATGCTAAATACCACTTGAAAAAACAAGTTAAATAGGGTAAAATATAACCAACTAATAAGAAAACAATATCGGAGGCATACAGATAATGTCTGTAAAGTTAAACACAAAATACGTAACTCCGTTCCTCAAAGCGAACGCATATGCCGACATCAAGTCGGAGGTTGAAGCCGCACATGACGAGCTTCACAACGGAACGGGCAAAGGAAATGACTTCCTCGGATGGCTCAGCCTTCCGGAAAATTATGATAAGGAAGAGTTTGCAAGAATTAAATCTTCCGCAGAAAAAATCAGAAAGGATTCCGAGGTTCTTGTAGTTATCGGAATCGGCGGCTCGTATCTCGGAGCAAGAGCGGCGATAGAATTTATCAAGTCGCAGAACTATAACCTGCTCAGACACGGCGCACCGGAGATTTATTTTGCAGGCAACACAATCAGCTCGGCTTCAATCAACGAGCTTGTTGAAATAATCGGCGACAGAGATTTTTCTGTTAATGTTATTTCAAAGTCGGGTACGACAACCGAGCCGGCGGTCGCTTTCAGAATTTTCAGAGAAATGCTTGAGAGCAAGTACGGCAGAGATGAAGCCGCAAAGCGAATCTACGCTACGACCGATAAGGCGAGAGGAACACTCAAGGCTCTTGCGGATGCAGAGGGTTATGAAACCTTTGTGGTTCCCGATGATGTCGGCGGACGTTATTCGGTTCTTACTGCGGTAGGACTTCTTCCGATTGCCGTTGCGGGAATTGACGTTGACGCTATCATGCAGGGCGCAGCCGCGGCAATGAACGAGCTTAGCGACAAGGATATCGAAAAGAACGACTGCTACAAATACGCCGCAACGAGAAATCTTCTTTACAGAAGCGGCAAAAAGATTGAAATGATGGTAAGCTATGAGCCGGCATACACGATGATGAACGAATGGTTCAAGCAGCTCTACGGCGAGAGCGAGGGTAAGGAGAATAAGGGATTGTTCCCGGCTTCCGCTATCTTCTCGACCGACCTTCATTCGATGGGTCAGTATATTCAGGAGGGCGAAAGACATCTCTTTGAAACCGTTGTTCACTTTGCAAAGTCAAAGTCGGAGGTTGAAATAAAGAACGAAGAGGGCAGCGCCGACGGACTTAATTTCCTCGCAGGCAAGACCGTTTCGTTTGTTAACCAGAAGGCTTTTGAGGGTACATTGCTTGCTCACACGGACGGAAACGTTCCGAACATCGTGCTTGAGGTCGAAGCGATGGATGAATTCAATCTCGGCTATCTCATCTATTTCCTCGAAAAGGCTTGTGCGATCAGCGGCTATATTCTCGGAATCAACCCGTTCGATCAGCCGGGCGTTGAGAGCTACAAGAAAAATATGTTT
>DNGF01000145.1:11595-11776 GCA_003486665.1 Oscillospiraceae bacterium | reverse complement strand
AAAAATTTCTTTTCTTTTAATCTCTGTTGTGATATAATTAGTAAAGTTGAAATAGCACATTTTTAATACAATGCCACAATTGAGTTGTATTGTTTTAAACGATTAAAGACAAAAGAGAACATAAGGAAGTGAATATATGGCAAAAATAATAGCGGTTGTTAACCAGAAAGGCGGAGTCGGA
>DNGF01000145.1:11159-11548 GCA_003486665.1 Oscillospiraceae bacterium | reverse complement strand
GAAAGGCGGAGTCGGAAAGACTACTTCAACCGTCAATCTTGCAGCATCCGTAGCATATAAGGGGCAAAAAGTTCTTCTTTTGGATATCGATCCGCAGGGAAACGCTTCAAGCGGACTCGGAATTAACAAAAGAGAGCTTGAAACCTCATCATATGATGTAATTGTCAATGCCTTGCCTATCGAAAAGGCTATTTTAAAAACAAAGTTTGATAATCTCTTTGTTTTACCGTCAAACATGAATCTTGCCGGTGCCGAGCTTGAACTTGTTGATATGAAACACCGCGAAAGCAAGATAAAAAATGCGGTTGCACCTATAAAATCGGATTTTGACTTTATTTTTCTTGATTGTCCGCCGTCACTCGGACTTATAACACTTAATGCGCTCTGCG
>DNGF01000145.1:3359-11107 GCA_003486665.1 Oscillospiraceae bacterium | reverse complement strand
TTTGTGCCGATCCAGTGCGAGTATTACGCTCTTGAAGGACTCTCCCAGTTAATGGCAACAATTCGTCAGGTCAAAAGGCTGTATAATCCCCACATTGATATGGAGGGTGTACTTCTGACAATGTATGACGGACGCTTGAATTTAACTCAGCAGGTAGTAGGGGAGTTGAAGAGATTTTTCCCGAAGAAGGTATATGCAACGGCAATTCCGAGAAACGTAAAGCTTTCCGAGGCACCGAGCTACGGACTGCCGATACATTATTATGATAAAAGTTCAAAAGGTGCAATGGCATATGATGCACTTGCAGATGAATTTTTAAAACAAAACGGTAAGGAGGTAACCTAAATGGCAAAAAAATTAGGCGGACTGGGCAGGGGACTTGACTCCCTTTTTGCCGATAACTCCGTTGAAGAGATAAATCCCTCCGTTAACAAGCTCAGAATTATGGAAATTGAGCCTAATCACGATCAGCCGAGAAAGGACTTTGATGAAAAGGCTTTATCGGAGCTTGCCGAGAGCATTGAGCAGCACGGTATTCTTCAGCCGCTGGTTGTAAGACCGTTAGCGAGCGGCAGCTATCAGCTTGTTGCAGGCGAAAGACGTTGGAGAGCGGCAAGAATTGCCGGTCTTACGGAAGTTCCGGTAATTATCAAAGAGCTTACGGACGAAGAGGTAATTGAAATCGCAATGATTGAAAACCTCCAGCGTGAGGATCTGAATCCGCTTGAGGAAGCGCTCGGTTATCGCTATATGATGGACGAGCTTAAAATTACTCAGGAACAAGCAGCCGAAAAGGTTGGTAAATCCCGTCCGGCAGTTGCAAATGCGCTGCGGCTTCTTAAGCTCCCGGCTGCGGTTCAGAATATGGTAAAAAACAACCTTATTTCACCCGGACACGCAAGAGCTTTGCTTGGATTTGATAATGAAAATATGATTATCGAAACGGCAAAAATGATTGTTAAAGAGGATCTTTCGGTACGTGACGTTGAGTCGCTTGTAAAAAAATCAAAAAAAGTACCCAAAGTAGTCAAACAACAGAAGCGTGATAAATTTTTCAGCGAGGTTGAGCTTGCATTGGTTGAAAACCTCGGCAGAAAGGTTAAAATAAAAGAAGCAAAGCAAGACGCAGGTGTTCTTGAAATAGAATTTTTTGACAAGGACGATCTTGAGGATCTTGCGATGAAACTCGAAAATTACGGTAAATAATAATATATATTGGAGTGATATAAATGTTAGATATCAAACTTATCCGTGAAAACCCCGAAATGGTTAAAGCGGCAATGAAAACAAGAAACAAGGATATGGATGCTATTGTTGACGAAGTGCTTGCAATAGATGCGGAACGCCGTGAGCTTATGAAAGCAACAGACGCTCTCAAGCAGGAGCAGAACGCCGCAAGCAAAAAAATCCCTCAGATTAAAAAAGAGGGCGGCGACATCTCCGAAATCATGGCAAGAATGAATGAGATAAAGTCGAAAATCAAGGCTGATGACGCTAAGATTGCCGAGCTTGACGCAAAACAGAAGTCACTTATTTATGAATTCCCGAATATTCCGAACAAGAGCGTTCCGATTGGCAAGGACGACAGCGAAAATGTCGAAATTCGTCGCTGGGGCGAGCCGAGAAAGTTTGATTTTGACTATAAGGCACACTGGGACATCGGCGCGGATCTTGGAATCCTCGATCCCGAAACAGCCGCAAAGGTAACGGGCGCACGTTTCCATTTTTATAAAGGCTTGGGAGCAAGACTTGAAAGAGCTATTATCAGCTTCTTCCTCAATACTCATACTGAACACGGCTACACTGAAATTCTTCCTCCGTTCCTTGTAAACAGAGCGTCAATGACGGGTACAGGTCAGCTTCCGAAGTTTGAGGACGACGCATTCAAGACAACCGACGATCTTTTCCTTATTCCCACAGCAGAAGTTCCCGTTACTAATATGCACAGAGATGAGATTCTTGACGGAAGCAAGCTCCCGATTAAGTATTGTGCATATTCAGCTTGTTTCCGTGCCGAGGCAGGTTCGGCAGGCCGTGACACAAGAGGACTTATCCGTCAGCATCAGTTTAACAAGGTTGAGCTTGTTAAGTTCGTTGATCCCGAAACATCATATGATGAGCTTGAAAAACTTACAAACGATGCGGAAAGGGTTCTTCAGCTTCTCGGACTTCCTTACCGTGTTGTTTGTCTTTCAACAGGTGACATAGGTTTCTCATCGGCAAAGACGTACGACATCGAGGTTTGGATGCCCTCATACAACAGATATGTCGAGATTTCCTCATGCTCAAACTTTGAGGATTTCCAGGCACGCCGTGCGGCAATAAGATTCAAGAAGGATCCGAAGAGCAAGGCTCAGCTTGTTCATACTCTCAACGGTTCCGGTGTTGCGATCGGCAGAACCACAGCCGCAATTCTCGAAAACTATCAGAATGAGGACGGAACCGTAACTATTCCTGAGGTTCTTGTGCCGTACATGGGTACGGATATTATCAAATAATTAACGCCGTTTTAACAGTTTCTAAAACCTTTCGAAGTGCGTTAATTTTATATCAAATTACATTGACAAAAAGGATAAAAATGATATAATTATCCTGTAATAAAACAAAGGAGTGTTTTTTATGCCACTTGTAACAACTAAAAAAATGTTTGAAGACGCTTATAAGGGCGGCTATGCTGTCGGCGCTTTCAACGTAAACAACATGGAGATCATTCAAGGTATCGTTGCAGCAGGAAAGAAACTCAATGCTCCCCTTATTCTTCAGGTTTCCAAGGGTGCGCGCGCTTATGCAAATCACCTTTATCTTGTAAAGCTTGTTGAGGCTGCTGTTGAGGAGTCGGGTCTTCCGATTGCTCTTCACCTTGATCACGGTCCGGATTTTGAAACCTGTAAGGCTTGCATCGACGGCGGATTTACTTCCGTTATGATCGACGGTTCTTCACTTCCTTATGAAGAGAACGTTGCTCTCACAAAGAAGGTAGTTGACTACGCTCACGCTCACGGCGTTGTTGTTGAGGGCGAGCTTGGACAGCTTGCAGGCGTTGAGGATGAAGTAAGCGTTAACGCTGAGGATGCTTCCTACACAAATCCCGATCAGGTTGAGGATTTCGTAAAGCGCACAGGCGTTGATTCACTTGCAATCGCTATCGGCACAAGCCACGGCGCATACAAGTTCAAGCCCGGTCAGAAGCCGCAGCTTCGTTTCGATATTCTTGAAGAAGTATCAAAAAGACTTCCGGGATTCCCGATCGTTCTCCACGGTGCATCTTCTGTTATTCCTGAGTTTGTTGAAGAAATCAACAAGTACGGCGGAAGTATGCCGGACGCTATCGGTATTCCTGAGGATATGCTCCGTCAGGCTGCAACAATGGCAGTCTGCAAGATCAACATCGACTCAGACCTTCGTCTTGCAATGACAGCTGCTATCAGAAAGCATTTTGTTGAGCATCCGAGCGATTTCGATCCTCGTCAGTATCTCAAGCCCGCCCGTGACGCTATTGAGGGAATGGTTGAGCATAAGATCAACACAGTTCTCGGCTGCGCAGGCAAAGCATAATCAGAGAATAATATTAAATCGGCACGGCAAAAAAGTCGTGTCGATTTTATTTATTTTGCATAATCAATTCAGTTTAAATTTGTTTATAATGTTTATTTTCGGTTTGTATAAAAATCAATCATTGACTATCAGTTTATAATTTGTTATATTATATAAGGAATATTTTGTAATTCGGAGGTACACAGGTGAAAAAGATTATATCAATTCTTTTAAGTATCGTTCTTGTTCTTTCAAGCGTTGCCGCACTTACCAGTCAGGCATTCGCAGCTACCGGCGATACCATCGGACAGTATGATTTTACAATTTCAAATCCTTATGAAACAATTGATTGGGACACATGGAAGGCTTATAAGGCTGCAACTCATGTTCATACGGTAAGAAGTGACGGAGATATTGAGCTTGACGAAATGATTGAAAAATATTATTCTCTCGGTTTCCAGGCTCTCGCACTTACAGATCACGGCACGGTTAACTACTCATGGACAAAAGATCAAGACAGACTTCCGATTTTTGGATATCAGTATTTCAAACACGGCAATGTTGATGAGCTGACCGAAGAAAGATATCAGCAGATAACAACAGGCTCAGACAGAGGCGGCGACGGCATGACTGAGGTTCCTCTTGGCATTGAGCTTAACGGTTCTTCAACAGCTAAATGCCATGTTAACAGCTATTATGCCGATTGCGGTCACGGCGATCTCGAGCTTAATTCAAAGTGGCCCGAAGACGCCGTTAAAAAGAGTCAGGCTGCCGGCGGAATTTGCCATATCAACCATGTAGGTGAGTGGACAGAGGGCAGACATGACATCAACACATACAACGAAGAATTTGTAAAGAAATTTGCGAGCATTTTCCTTAACTATTCTGCCTGCATAGGTATGGAGCTTGTTAATACAAAGGATAACAGAACTCATAATGACCGTTATCTTTATGATGAAACCCTCAAGCTCACAGCTCCTCAGGGCAGAAATGTTTGGGGCTTCTGTGAGGATGACGCTCACGATTTCGGCGATGTTGAAAACAACGCTCAGTACTTTGTAATGCCGAAAAACACACAAGCAAATATCCGCACAAGCATGGAAAACGGAACATTCTTTGCTTGTTCAAAAACCTCTAAGAATGATTGGGAGCTTGGTGACGGCTTTGAAGCTGAAGGACCGTTCCCGATGGTAAGCAGAGTTAATGTTGATAACGATACAAACCAGATCAGCATTAATCCTTACAATGCTCATACAGTAAAGATTGTTGCCGACGGTAACGTTATCGGCGAAAAGAGCGTTGCAAATGACAACGACACAATTACATTTGACCTCAACGATTATGAGGATCAGATTAACTCTTATGTTCGTATCTATATTCTCGGAAAAGGCGGCATTTGCTATGTTCAGCCGTTCCTTGTAACAAAGACCGAATATGCAAAATGTACGGTTCAGTTCAACATTCCGTATTCGGACGCAACCCTTACTCTTAAAGATGAGCAGGGCAACATTGTTGAACCTATCAATAACGAAAACTATTTCCGTGTTGCTGCAGGCAAGTATTCATACACGGTTGTTAAAGACGGTTACGAAACAAAGGTCGGAACAATTAATGTTACTCAGGCAACGGTTGATGCGGGACTTCAAATAAAGGTTGATATTGAGCTTGTTAAAAATTCGGGACCTCTTTCGTTTACAAAACAAAATGATTTGGTTTACGGATTCAACATTCTCAGTGATATAACCGAGTCGGTTAATCAATCCATAGGTCTTAAGAACGGTACCCACTTTGATATTGAAGATTCATCAAAAGCCAAAACAGGCGATAAAATTAATATCGTTGACAACACCACCGGAAACATTGTTAAATCTTATACCGTGGTTGTCTTCGGCGACATAAACGGTGACGGACTGTATGACGGACGTGACGCAACGATCATATCGTTGATTATAAACGGAATGATCACTCCGACTCCCGCAATGAGATTGGCTGCCGACTGTAACCATGACAGTGTTATAAACGAAGAAGACCTTGCAATAATCGAACAGGCAGGAATTCTTTTGTCAGGTGTTTCGCAGTTGGAAAATATCCAAACATCTTCCGTTTTCAATGAATACAGCAATATGATAATTCAGAATGTTCCGGAAGAAGATCCGAAGCCGGAACCTGATCCTGATATCACAGAAGAAGAGAAGCCCGTTTCATTCTTTAAAAAGATCTATGAAAGCATAGCGGCATTCTTCATGTATTTATTCGGAATAATTTAAGCGATAAAGAAATAAGCAGATCAGTTTTCGGACTGACCTGCTTTATTTTTTTTACCGATAAAATCTATTCTGATTATTGCGCTGACTAATGAAATCAACGATAGAATCTCAGAAATCATTCCTGCTGTAGCTTTGCAGCTGCAATTATATATCAGCCAAAAAATACTTGTCGGAACTGTTGCAAAACGAAGATATTTCGTATTTTTCATTCCGTAGGCAACAGTTGATAAAAGCTTTGCAAGAATTACAATCAAACTCAGATAATTATTCCATGTAAAAATTCCCGAAATAATAAACGCAATACAAAATAGGATCTGAAAGGGGAGAGTGTTCTTTTCTTTTTTTACAAGATATGAAAAAGTCAAATTTCTTGCCGAGCTGATTATATTCATAGCCATTCCCGTATAGGTACCGAGAAAAAAATATTGAACCGCAAACAGTAATTCATTTGAAGTCTTCAAAAGCATAACGTTTCTGTGATTTTTACACTGATATGCAGCCACAGAACAGGCAAGACCTGCAAAACCGAAAATCTGTGCTGTTATAAAGCCGTTCAATTTTTCACCTCCCGCTCAGAGAGTAAAATATTATCATAAATTGAGCAAATATTCAAGCTTATCATTTCATGAATAAGTATATAAGAGAACTATTTGTGCAAAAAATATATTTTTTATTTTATTTCTATAAAAATTATTGACTATTTTGTTTAAAAGTGGTATTCTGCTCTATGGGAAAAAGAAATCGGAGGGATTTTTCATGCGAAAAACATTATCAGTAATTTTAAGTGCAGTTATTACTCTTGCAATGATTGCATACATTCCCGCAACAGCATTTGCCGCATCATATGACGCGATTGGCAAATACGATTTTAAGATTACCAATCCTTATGAAACGGTGGATTGGGATACTTGGAAGGCATATAAGGGTGCTACCCATGTTCACACCGTAAGAAGTGACGGCGATATTGAGCTTGACGATATGATTGAAAAATATTACTCCCTCGGTTTCCAGGCTCTTGCTCTTACCGATCACGGCACGGTCAATTACTCCTGGACAAAGGATCAGACCAGACTTTCAATTTTCGGATATCAGTATTTATCTCACGGTAACATTGACGAACTTTCGGAAGAAAGATATAAGGAAATTACTACCGGCTCCGACAGAGGCGGCGACGGAATGACAGAGGTTCCCCTCGGTATCGAGCTTAACGGTGCATCAACCGAGAAGTGCCACGTTAACAGTTATTATGCAGATTGCGGTCACGGCGATCTTGAGCTTGATGCAAAATGGCCTGAGTCGGCAATTCAGAAAAGCCAGAAAGCCGGCGGTATCTGCCATATCAATCACGTTGGTGAATGGACCGAAGGCAGACACGACATTAATACATACAATGAAGAATTTGTAACAAAGTTTTCAAAGCTTTTCCTCAATTATTCAGCCTGCATAGGCATGGAGCTTGTTAATACAAAGGATAACAGAACTCATAATGACCGTTATCTTTATGATGAAACACTTAAAAAGACCGCTCCTCTCGGAAGAAATATCTGGGGTTTCTGCGAAGATGACGCCCATGATTTCGGCGATGTTGCAAACAATGCTCAGTATTTTGTAATGCCGAAAAATACACAGGCAAATATTCGCACAAGTATGGAAAACGGAACTTTCTTTGCTTGCTCAAAAACAGCAAAAACAGAAGCTGAACTCGGCGATGGATTTGAAGCACAGGGCGAATTTCCGATGATCAGCAGAGTTAATGTTGACGATGAAACGAATCAGATAAGCGTTAATCCTTATAATGCAAAGGTTGTCAAAATGGTTGCAGACGGCAAGGTTGTTGCCGAAAAGAAAGTAAGCTATGACAATCAGACAATAACATTCGATCTTAACGAATTTGAGGATGAAATCGGTTCATACGTCAGAATTTATGTTCTCGGCGATGGCGGTATC
>DNGF01000145.1:0-3342 GCA_003486665.1 Oscillospiraceae bacterium | reverse complement strand
GAGTTCCTTGTTACAAAATCCGACTATTCAACCGGCACAGTTCAGTTTGTTCTTCCCTCAACGGATACAAAAGTTATTGTTAAAGATTCAAATGGCAACGTCATTGAAGCTTGCAATTCCGATAATTACTATAAGCTCGTAGCAGGAAGCTATACATATACAGCTTCAAGACCCGGCTATGAAACCAAAACCGGCAGCTTCAGCATTTCTCAGGCATCACTGAATGCGGGACTTCAGATTAAAATAAATGTTGAACTTAAAGCCGACATAGGTGTGGTTACAACATCATTCTATGTTCCGGAAACAATTTACCTTAATCCGTCAAACAATAATTTCCGGTATTATCTTGACAGAGAGAATAAAGTAGACGGCGCACTTACAAGCAGTGCAACAAAAACAACGGGCAACATTTTCTTTAATTGCGATAAGGCTGAAAATGTCAGCATCTCTGTAAGTGATGCAACTGTAAGCTATACAAACGGAAACAGCTCTTCAAACGGAACACTTTCAACAGCTGTTACAGCCGGTAAACTTTATTCATCTCCCGTTGCCGGTTCGGGTAAAACAATTACATGGACAGCAACATACACTCTTAAAAACGGAGAAACAAGGACTGCCAAAGCATATTCATACGTTTACTCACCGAATACAAATGAAATCGGATCGGCAATAAGACAGGTTCATACATACAGCACCGATGTTTTCAATCAGGGCATTCTTTATGCGACAGGATTTGAGAGTGTGACAGGCGGTTCGTACACCTGTTCCAAAAATTTCTTTACGGATTCTGCTCCGACATCCAATACAGGCATCGGCGGCTGGTTTACAAAATCAACAAACGGCGGCGTTGAATACGGCAGCTGGAGTCATAAATCAAACGCAAAAGATTCTCATACCGTCAATGGCGGAACGGGAACAATTTATGTTGATTCAAGCCGTGTAACAAATCTTAACCAGATACCGAATTTAAAGATCGGTTATTGGCAGTGCGATATTCAGGGTGACGATGTTGCTTCCGGATATATTAAGCAGACTGTAGACGGTTCAACAACAACTGTTGCAAATCTTTCGGCAAAGGTCGGCTGCGCTTATAACAACGGTATCGGCTATGCAAATAAGCTTGGTGCCGAGGGAACAAAGAAGCTCACAATTTCTGCTTATACAGTAACCCTCAGAGGTAAAAGACATAATAATAACTATTACAACATAACAATAAACGCAAATTATGTAAACAAGGATTCTCTCAGAACTGCGTACAATTCCGCAATTCTTGCGGCATATGATTCAGCCGACTACAGCGCTTCTGTTTTCAATGCTTATTCAACGGCTCTTATGAATGCAGGTACTGTTCTCGGTAATCCGACAGCAAGGGCAACGGAAGTTGCGTCTGCCTACACGGCACTTGTAAATGCCGTTGCAAAGATGGCATAATTGCAGATAACTGAATAAAAAATCCCAATTAATTGTCAGTGGCATTATTGTCACTGACAATTTTCATTTTTATATGATAATAAAACAATAAAAATATTGAAATAAAAAAATGACATGATATAATATTATAAAATTTTAACGGAGTGATTCTATGTCTGCAAAAAAAATAACTGTTCACAGTGAAATTGTTTATGCAGCGGCTATTATCCTTCTCTCGCTTGCCGTTGCCATACTCAGCGCGGCAAATTACGGCGTTTCCATGATTGTCGCACCTGCATACATAATCAGTCAAAGACTTGGAGTAATTACATTCGGGCAGGGAGAATACCTCGTTCAAAGCATCCTGTTTATTGTTTTCTGTATTCTTATGAAAAAGGTTAAGCTTGTTTATTTCAGCTCCTTTGCAACTTGCTTAATATACGGAGCGGTTTTGGATCTTTGGCGAAAATTCGTCCCTCTTTTTAATCCTGAAATCACTGTTCCCGGATCAATGAATATAGCCACACGAATCATACTTTTCCTCGGCGGAATGATTTTGACATCCTTTTCTGTTATGCTTTTTTATAAAACATATCTTTATCCACAGGTTTACGATTTCTTCGTTAAAGGAATAAGCGCTCGCTTTAATAAAGACAGAACAAAATTTAAAATTGCATTTGATTTTTCGTGCCTTGCCGTTTCGTGTATTCTCACATTGGTTCTGTTCCGTAAATTTATCGGAATAGGTGTCGGAACTATTATTCTAACTGCTTTAAACGGATTTATTATCGGTTGGTTTGATAAATTATTTGATAAATTTGTAAATCTCAAACCTATTTTTCCAAAATTTGCTGCAAAGTTTGATTTATAATTTCGTTATAAAGAATTAACAAATAATTCACTTGAATTATCGGTCAAAATGATGTATGCTTATATCAAAGGAAAATGTTTTTGCTTCAGTCTTTTTCCTTAAAACAATATTGCACAATTGAATTGTGCGGTATTGCCTTATATTACGGAGGTAAATATCATGAAAAAAGGTTTATGTATAATTCTTTCGGCTCTTATGATTGCCTTTTCATTTGCTTCATGCGGTAAAAAGGATGTCAGTGATGAACCGACAAAGGTTGACGAAAACGGCTCGGCTTATATCGAAGTAACAGACAAGGACGGCAATGAGGTAACATCTGTTCTTTCCGATAAGGATAAAGCTAAAGCTGACAAAAATGCTGCTAAAGACAATAAAAAAACAACAACAGTCAATGCTTCGGAGTTTGCTTCAAAAGCCGAAAATGCAATGTCCGGTTTTACAAATGTAAATGAAGAAGATATGAAATCAGATAAGAAAGATCTTATCAATAAAGGAACCGAAACCAAAAAAACTAATTTACGCGATGAAGTAATAAAGAATATTTCTAAATCCGGAAAAATTACATTAAAGGCTAATATTATAGCCGCTTCTGGAGAAAACACGGATATCACTTGCGTTTCAAGCAATAAAAAATTTGCATATGAAGTGACAATGAAAGGTTCAAAAATCAGAATGATCATAGATAATACTGATCTTATTATCGCTTTACCTGATTATAAGTGGTATTATAAAACAACAAGTGAAGATATGGGACTTGATAATATTGACGATATAATGTCTAATATCACAAGTTCGGAAGATAAATATGTCGGATCTACAAAGGTAACTGTAAATGGCACAGAATATACCTGTGAAGAATATAAAAACAGCAACGATGTTACTACAAAATACTATTTTGATAAAAATAACAATTGGAAACGTGTTGAAACTATAGACGGTGATTCTGTTACAATTATGGAAATCCAATCATATACAAATAAAGTTGATAACAGTATCTTCTCTGTAAGCGGATATACAGATATCACTTCTTTAGTCAACCAGATGGGTGTGGCATCACTCAC
>DNGF01000126.1:5878-7562 GCA_003486665.1 Oscillospiraceae bacterium | reverse complement strand
CTCAAGGGGAAGCCTTGGTAAGTTTCTGCTAAACACGATATATGCAACTTTTTCAATATATCACATAATTTCAGAATTATATATTTCAACTTCCTCCAAAGAAAGGAATGGTCAAAAAAATGCACACACTCAACCCGAACGTACTCAAAAATCAGATAAGGCAGATTGAACCGTACTGTGTGACAAATCGCCTTGAAATCGACTCGTGGAAAAGCTACACGGGTATACACGTCAGCCCGAACAACATTGTTCTTGACGAAAATCCGCCCATTCAGATGTGGCTCGGCGAAAAATGGAGAGTCGGCTACGATGAAACGAGATATTTTGAATCCGAAATCACCGTACCTGCCGAGTTTGAGGGCAAAAAGGTTTATCTTTCGATTGATTTCGGCGGTGAAGCAATCGTCAGAATCAACGGTCAAATCGTCGGCGCAGTCAGCTCGGAGGAAAACTTCGGCTGGGTTCATCGTACAGAGATTCTTTTCAAAGACGGCGTTAAGCCGGGCGAAAAGCTCAGCATTCAGGTTGAGGGTGCTGTCAACTGTGCAGGCTTCTGCGACCGTGCGATCGCAGGCGCAAAATATATGGAATATACGCTCAACAAAGCGGAGCTTATCGCTGTTGACAGGCTGACGGAGAGCTATTGGTTCGATATTTCGACCGCCTGGGACGCATACGAACACTGCGAGGACGGATACGTTAAATCCCGCCTTTTCAACGCTATGGACGATTCGGTTCATCAGCTTGACTTTGACCTCGGCGGCGAGGCTTTTATTGCTTCCGTGCCGAAAGCGGTCAACGTTTTCTGGGGCGAGATTGAAAAAATCAACTACTCCTCCCCCGGTGAAATTATCATGGCAGGTCACAGCCACCTTGACGTTGCGTGGCTCTGGACGGTCAGAGAGATTACAAGAAAAACGGCAAGAACATTCTCAAATAATCTTGCACTCATGGACAACTATCCCGACTTCAAGTTCACTCAGAGTCAGGCGGTTCTCTATGATTTTATGAAAAAGCACTATCCCGACATCTACGAGCGTGTTAAGGAAAAGGTCAAAAACGGTCAGTGGGAAATCGTCGGCAATGCTTGGGTTGAAGCGGATACAAATATCGCAAGCGGCGAAGCTCTCATTCGTCAGCTTCTTTACGGCAGAGAGTTCTTCATGAAAGAATTCGGCGTTTCGTCCGATATTTACTGGCTGCCCGACTGCTTCGGCTTTACATGGGCGCTTCCGCAGATCATCAAGCGTTCGGGCATGAAGTATTTCATGACCTCGAAGCTTTTCTATAACGACACAAACGAGTTCCCGTACAGCGTTTTCCGTTGGAGAGCGCACAGCGGCGATGAGGTGCTTGCTTACCTTTGCAAGAAGCCGTACCAGAGCGAATATGACGCCGAGTATATAACCACACTCCGCAAAAACAACCGTCAGAACAGCATCGTTGACGTATCCTGCGGTATGTTCGGCTACGGTGACGGCGGCGGCGGATGTACGTTCAATCAGGTTGAGCGCGGCAAGCGTCTTGAAAAGCTCCCCGGTATGCCTAAGACGAGAAACGGCAAGGTTTCGGAGTTTTTCCATGCCATTGACGGTGACTTTGACAAGCTCCCTGTTTATGACGGCGAGCTTTACTATGAAAACCATCGCGGCACATTTACCAGTCAGGCATTTATCAAGAAGAA
>DNGF01000126.1:0-5844 GCA_003486665.1 Oscillospiraceae bacterium | reverse complement strand
ACCGCCGCAGCGAATTCATGATGAGAAACGCAGAGATTCTCAACGTTTTCGGCGGAGATCATCCTGCCGAGGATATGGAAAAGGCATGGAAGATCCTGCTTATCAATCAGTTCCACGACATTCTTCCAGGAACCTCGATTCACGAGGCAATGGAGAACACGAGAGAGGAATATGCCGAGCTTCGTGATCTTGGCGGCAGACTTGTCCGTGACGGCAAGAATAAGATTCTCAACAATGTGAGCGTGACGGACGATTCAATTCTCGTTTGGAATATGCTCACCTGGCAGACAAAGGGTCTTGTCAAGGCTGAGATCCCGTATGCGGCAAAGGGTATCAAGAATTCAGACGGCAAGCTTCTCGCAAGCAAGATTTATGACGAGGACGGCAAGCATTATATCGAGTTCTATGCCGATCCCGTTCCCGCATTCGGCTACGGAATTTTCACCCTCTGCGATGAAACGGCGGAATTCGATACAATCAAAGCAACGAAAAATTCACTTGAAAATAAATATCTCAAGGTCACTCTTGACGATAACGGACTGCTCGACGAGGTAATCGACAAGCAGACGGGCAGACAGATTCTCACGGGCAAGGGCAACCTGCTCACGGTTTCAAGCGACAAGCCCGTTCACGAGAGCGCGTGGAACATGGAATTTGACTATCAGATGAAGTTCTGGCCGCTCGACAGAGCCGAGAGCATTGAGGTTATTGAATCCTCACCGCTCAGGGGTGTCATCCGTGTTGTAAGAAAGTTCCACGAGTCAACAATAACTCAGGACATCATTCTTGAAAAGGACAAGCCGACGGTTGATTTTGACACGGCAGTTGACTGGCACGAGCGTGAAAAGGTACTCAAGGCTGAGTTCCCCGTTGATATAAGAAGCCGCAATGCAAGCTGTGAGATCGCTCACGGTGCGGCGGAATATCCGACCCATTACAACACAAGCTACGATCAGGCAAAGTTTGAGTTCTGCGCTCACAAGTGGGCAGATCTTTCCGAGGGCGGCTACGGCGCAAGCATCATCAACGACTGCAAATACGGCTACAACGTGCATGACAACGTGATGAAGATAACACTTCTCAGAGGTCCGATCCTCCCCGACCCTGTCGGCGATATCGGAATGCACTCGTTCAGATATTCGTTCTATCCGCACGCCGGAACGTGGCGTGACGCCGATACTGTAAGGCTCGGCTTTGAGGAAAACATAAGACTTGACGGAGAGTTTATCAAGGCAAAAAGCGGCAGTGATATCGGTCATACGTTTGCAAAAATTGACGGCGACAGCGTTATTCTTGACGCAGTTAAGCCTGCTCAGGACGGCAACGGCGTAATCGTCAGAATGTACGAGTCCGAAACGCGCCATTGCACGGCAAAGGCATGGTTTGAGCTTAACTATTCAAAGGTTATCGAATGTAACCTTATGGAATGTGACGAACATGAAATTCCGTGCAAGAACGGCGAATTTGAATTCACAATGAAACCGCACGAGGTCAAGACATTCAGACTTATCTAAGCATAATAGCAAACAGACTGTGACAAGTTTAATTTGCCACAGTCTGTTTTTATATTTCGTTGTTTTTGAGCTTTTCCTTAACATCAAGCAATGACGGAAGCACAAGCTTTGCCATTTTTCTCGATTCCTCGGACGGCTGTTTCAGATCGGGAATGCAGATAACGGGGATTCCTGCGGCATAGGCGGCATGGATTCCTGCATCGCTGTCCTCAAGAACAAGACACTCCTCCGCTTTCGCTCCCGCCTTTTCTCTCGCTTTAAGAAAAATATCGGGTGCCGGCTTACTGTGTTCGATTTCATCACCGAAAACTCCGCCGTCAAAATATCCGTCTATACCGTTTACGGAAAGGATCCTATAAGCCCTATCTCTACCGCTCGATGAAGCAAGATAAATACCGCAGCCGTTGCTATTGAGAAAATCAAGCAGCTCCTTTGCACCCTTTTTGAGCGGAACGCCTTTGGTTTTCAGGTATTCTTTCTCCGTTTCACGTGTTAGAGTCATGCCGCTCTCCAGATCAAACGGCAGGTCATAATTTTCAATCAGCTCGGTCATGTTGCGAACGGCAGTACGTCCGCAGTAAACATCGGTATATGTTTTCAGAGGGAAGTCAATTCCCCTTTCGGCAAGTATTCCCTTGTAAAATTCATACGTCATCAGCTCGCTGTCAACCAGCAGACCGTCAAGGTCAAATATTACCGTTTTAATCATAGCCTCACCGCCTTTTTTGCTTATTATATCACAGCCTTTTTTAAAAATAAAGTGCTGTTTTTGCAAGGCGGTATTCCGATTTTGCGAACATATTACCTTGACTTTTTCACTCAATATGATATCATAAAACAAACCGAATAAAGGAGCTATAAAATGGACAGAATTGTAAAGATCGGTATAATCGGATGCGGCGGTATTGCCAACGGGAAGCATATGCCCTCGCTCAAGAAAATAAAGAATGCTCAGATGGTTGCTTTCTGCGATATCATCGAGGAAAGGGCAGTTAAGGCTGCCGAAGAATACGGCGTTGAGGGTGCAAAGGTCTACACGGACTACAAGGAGCTTCTCAAGGATCAGGAAATTGAGGTTGTTCACGTTTGTACGCCCAATCGCTCGCACGCGTATATTTCCATCGACGCGATGGAGGCAGGCAAACACGTAATGTGCGAAAAGCCGATGGCAAAGACATATAAAGAGGCTAAGGAAATGCTTGACACTTCCGAAAGAACGGGCATGAAGCTCACAATAGGTTATCAGAGCCGCTGGAGAGCGGATTCGCTCTATCTTAAAAAGCTGTGTGAGGACGGCGAGCTTGGTGAAATCTACTATGGCAAGGCTATTGCACTTCGCCGCCGTGCGGTTCCGACATGGGGTGTTTTCCTCAACGAGTACGAGCAGGGCGGCGGTCCGCTCATTGATATCGGTACTCATGCGCTCGACCTCACCCTTTGGATGATGGATAACTACAAGCCGAAGATGGTAGTCGGCACGACCTTTGAAAAGCTCAAAAATCAGAAGGACTGCGGCAATGCTTGGGGCGACTGGGATCCCGAAAAATTTACGGTTGAGGACGCGGCTTTCGGCTTCATCGTTATGGAGAACGGCGCAACGATAATGCTTGAATCAAGCTGGGCTTTAAACATCAGAAATCCCAAAGAGGCAATAACAATGGTCTGCGGCACCGAGGGCGGTGCAGATATGTTTGACGGACTTAATATCAACTTTATCAAAAACGGCAGACAGTGCGTTCTCAAGCCCGACCTTGATGCGGGCGGAGTTGCATTCTATGACGGTGACGGTGACGAGGATCCGTCCGTGCTTGAAGCAAGAGCATGGCTCGACGCGGTTATCAACGACCATGAGCCGCGCACAAAGGCAAGTCAGGCGCTCGTTGTAACGCAGATTCTTGAAGCGATCTACGAATCAGCCAAGACGGGCAAGCCGATTTATTTTGATGAATAAATAACAAATCCAAAGGACTGATTATATGAGAAATATTGAAGAGGTTCGCCGCTTTTTTGAGGGCGACAGATACGCCGTTGAGGTCACGGGCGTAAAAATTGACGATGTTGACGACTGCTATTCCAAGTGCAGTCTTGAGCTTGATGAACGTCACTACGGCGCACACGGTCAGGTCATGGGCGGCGTTATGTTCACCCTTGCCGACTTTGCCTTTGCCGCTGCGACCAACACTCCCGAAAGCTTCACCGCCACGGCGGACAGCCATATAAGCTACCTGACATCATCAAGGGGTAAAAAGCTTTTCGCCGAGTGCAAAAAGATCAAAGAGGGCAGAAAGCTCTGCTTCTACGAAATAACGATAACAGACGATCTCGGTGCGGAAATCGCCGTCATAAGCACAACGGGATTCCACATCAGCGCAAAATGAGGTGGCAAAATGACACAAACGCTTTTATGTATTATAACTTCCTTTTTAATGCTTGTCGCTCCGATCTTTAAGCTTGAACCGACGCCGATTGCCGTGCCTGAAAACCTCGCTCTCGAAAGCGAGCCGACTGCCGACAATTCGCATATCTACGACCGTGTTGACGGCGTAAATGATTCGGCCTTCTACATTGCAAGACCGAACGAGAAAAACTATAAAACCGTCAACGCTTCGGATTTCGGCGTGAGTACCGACGCAAACGACAATTACACGGCATTTTGCAGTGCGATCGAGTATTGCAAGGCTAACCCGAACACTATACTCAAGGTTGACGGCGGCAAATATTTTTTCCGAACCGACAAGGCAATAATGCTTGACGGTTTAAAAAACATTCTCATTGACGCAGACGGGGCGCAGTTCATCTTCGAACACCCGAATTATTTTATTATTGTCAACTGCGACTGCATTGAATTTCGCGGTCTGAGCATCACATGGAATTTTGCGACTTCAAGACTCGCTTCGATCGTAAAGGTGAAAAAAGCCAACAAACGAGCGCACACTCTTGAAATTGAATTCACCGAGCTTGACGAGGTTTCCGAGGATATTCCGATAATGGCATTTACAAAATACGATCCGGAAACGCTCACTCCCGGAACAAGACATGAATTCAGGGAAAGCTACGTCTATCAGACACCCGGCGCAATAAGGGCTGTCGAAAAGACAGACCGCAACGTGCTGAAAATCACACATGACGGTTCGCTTGACAGCTATAAAAAAGGTGAGGTCTATCTTCTCCGCCACCATGTTTATGACGGCAACGCATTTAATGTTCACAACACATCGAACATCACTTTTTCGAAGGTTAAGCTGTACGCAATTGCAGGTATGGGCTGGCTTATTGAAAGCCGCTCGGAGCGTTTTCAGCTTCTTGACTGTGTAATTGCGCTTGATCCCGACCATGAAAACGATCATCGGATTTCCGCCACTGCCGACGGCGTACACATCGCAAACACCAACGGCAAATTCAAGATCAGCGACTGTGATTTCAGCTTCATGGGTGATGATGATGTAAATGTGCATGACAATATCGCCATGGTAACTGACAAGCTTGACGGCAAAACGGTGAAAATTTACACCAATGCGAACAATTTTGCTGTCGGCGACACTGCGATTTTCAGCGGCAATGGCTTTGAGGATCTCGGCTTTTCGGCAACCGTTACATCAGTCGGCGGCAACAGACTTACCTTTGACAAAGAGCTTCCCGATTATATTGTCAAGGATTGCATCGTTTCAAACGGTAGCATCGACAGCGGAAATTACGTTATAAGCAACAATTATTTCCACGAGAACCGTGCGCGCGGTCTTCTTCTGCAAAGCGATAACGGTCTTTGCGAAAACAACAGATTTTACAAGATAATGGCAAACCCGATCAAGGTTATAATGGATATCTCATCGGGACTTTGGCTTGAGGGTACGGGTGTTAACGGACTCGTTATAAGAAACAACAGCTTTACCGAGTGCAACGTTGTCGAGTGGAGTTCACAGATAAGTATTTCGACAAACATTGACGGTCACTCAGCCGATTCTACCCTTTTCTACAACATAACTGTTGAAAACAACAGCTTTGACAATTTTTACGACAGACTTATTGACGCTTCCAATGTGTCCAATCTCAAAATATGCGGCAACAGGATCAATAATAAGGACGGCGACCGTGAATCAAGGCGCGGACGTATTATAATCCGTCAAAGCTGCTCCAAGGTAACGATCAGAGGCAACGAATATACGGCATCAATTAAAGCTCCGTTCCAGAGATTGATTGAATTTAAGGACATTAAATCGGCGATTTAAGAATTTGTGACTGAACAGACGAATATATAAATTGTTGGCATACATATGCTTAATAATTCACTCCCTCAGTCACTTCGTGACAGCTCCCCCGGAGGAGGAGCCCA
>DNGF01000112.1:8175-11518 GCA_003486665.1 Oscillospiraceae bacterium | reverse complement strand
GCCTCGGTGTTGCCCGTGCCGCTCCAATATACTACTGCTATTTTACTCATTTTTCATCAAACCTTTCTTATATTTATGCTGCAACCGTGAGCTTATCACGGCTTCTGCCCTTTTTGAAAAGCTCGCAATAAATCGCAGTACATTTCTTGTATTTTGCAAAAATTTTTCTTGCCGCCGCTTCGTCGCCGTAGACCTTCCAGCAGCCCTTGCATTTGCATCCGCATGCCTTATTCTCGATAAAGCCCTTCACGTCCTCGGGCGGATATCCGAGAAACAAGCCGATCTCGTGCGGAAATTCCTCGTTCTGTCTCAGCCGCTTCATCAGCTCGCTTACACAGCGCTCGGGAGTTTTGCCGCCGTAGCCGAAGGAATTGAGCAGATCCTCCGCCAGGCTCTCGCTCAGATCCTTTGAAAGCTTTGACGGGCGGTAAACGTAAATCAGCGCGCGTCCGTCATTGAACCTCATCGGCATGATCCGCAAGCCTTTCGGCGAAAGAGCCTTGTTCCAATCGCGCACGCAGGCTCTCAATTCATCCGCATTACCGAAATTCACAGAGAACAGATTGCCGGTTTTTATTCCCGCAAGAGTCGGCGAACAGTGTTTTACAAGTAATTCTTCCGACATTGTACCGCCTCCGCTCATTCGGTTAGCATATGCTAACTTGCAGATATTTTTTAAAGCAATCCGTGCATATGAATCATGCGGTATTGCCTTTCTTCGTACATTATTCTACACACAAAAGGGAGCCTTTTCCGCTCCAAAAGGATAGAAAAAAGCTCCAAACAGACATTTTTTTATTTTTTGTTTTCTGCCCTGTACTCGCTCGGCGTCAACCCTTTAACCTCGCGGAATGCTCTCGCAAATTTGCTGCTGTTATCATAGCCATGCTCGCCTGCGATATCCATAACCGTTCTGTCCGTGTATTCGAGCATATATGCCGCCGATTCCATCTTTATCGCGCGCGTGTAGGCATAGAGCGAAACGCCGTAAACACCCTTGAAAATATTCTTGATATGCGTTCCCGAAACATGAAAATGCTTTGCGATCTGCTCAAGCGTGACGCGCTTATCCATGTTTTCCGTCAGGTATTCGCTCACCTGCTTTGCAAGGTCAACCTGAGCTGCGGAATAAACGCTGTTTTCAATCTCGTCCTTGCCGATATCAAGCGCACTGAGAAACAATAAAAGCTCCAGCACTTTTATTTTAAAATATCCCTTTTTTATTTCCTCCGGCACGGAATAAAGCTCGGAAAAAATATGCTCAACCGACGGATCGGAACGTGCAATGAAACAGCTTTTTTCTCCGCAGAATTTCTCTGCGATTGCCTGCGGTCTGACGTTAACATCATCAAGCAGGCAGGAAAGACAGCCCGGCGCGCGGTCAACATCAATCCGCACCGTTATGCCGTGGTAATGGCTGAGCGGAAAATACATTGTCGGAGATTTCTCCTCCGCACGTCCGATAACAAGATCGCCCGGCGCGACATAGCAAAATTCATCACGGTAATGGCATTCCATTCTGCCCTCGCGGCAGTGATTAATTTCTATCACGCTGCCCGACGTCGGTTTTGTCGTAACGCTCATTATGTGTGCGTCATTGTAAATCAGCTCAATACCGCGAAAGACGGAATATGCCGTTGTGCAAAAGCGTCCGCCGTCTTCGGAAATTTCATTGACAAAGCCGTATTCACTTCCGGCATCCGTCATCTTTATTTTACATTCATTTTTACAATTTTTTTCTGACATTTTCTTCTCCGAAACAAAATAAAAATCAATTAGAATTATAGCAACGCACCACATATATGTCAACCCAAAAAGGTCACCGACCTAAGCCGATGACCTTAAAGTTAAAAAGCAAAATTAAAGTTACCCGTTGCAACATTTGCAGCAAAAATAATTATCTGACCGAGCGGCGTACCGAAATATTCGATAAGATAATTTCTGTCAACGCCCGGCACAAGGAGTACAAGCTCGGTTGCACTCGCCAATCCTATTTCACAGAGCCTTGCCTGAACCGCCTTTGCAAGCTCAATATTACCCTGTGCGTTGGGGTGGATCGTATCCGTTGAAATACAATCGCGGCGACCGTCAAACACCTTGCTCGTGTCAACAACATATATATTCTGCGGCTTTTCCTCAGCGTACTTAATAATCGCATCGTTGATTCTCTTTGCCGCCTGGCTGTACGGCTTTCTTGCAAATTCGAACGTCCACGACGTGTAAAGAAGCTGAACAAGAATTTTCGCATTCGGATTTATTTCATGGATTCGATCCATACTCTTTGAAAAATTCTCGTAAAAGGTTTCGCCTATCTTATCAAACTTTGAATAATCATTGAAAATAATTCCCTCGGCAATAAGCAGAGCCGCATGGTCGAGAAGAAAATCATTTCCGCCGATCGAAACGCTGATAATGTCTGCCCATTTTACATCATTTATGTATTCTTCATCATTCGTAAGGTGATTGACAAGTCCGATGCTGTTTCTTCCCATTATCGCATCGTTTTTGTAATTATATCCGTTGGTGTCGGCAATGATTTTTCCGTAAGATGCTTCATCGGGATTTTTAATTCCGAAGCCCTCGGCTATCGAGTCGCCGAGAAGTAAATAATTGAGTTTCTCCTTTGCGCTTACGGATACGGAGAGAATACCGATACATATTGCAGCCGCAAGAATTATTGCAATAAATTTTTTGATCGTTTTCAAATTCAACACCCCAAAAATAAATTCAGGAAAACGAAAGCATTTCCCTGAATAATTATACTAAAGTATCTTTTTATTGTCAATAATCAGCCGAATACTCGGATCACAACTTTAATAAGCTCGATAACATCCAAAATAAAAACCATAATCGAATCAAACATTTTCTAACCTCCTTCACTTTGTAACGGTAAGTATACCCTGTTTTTTCCTTTCTGTCAACATTGTAATCGACAGTTTCATATGTTATAATATAATTGTATAGTATCAATAACGAAAGGAAAATGCTCTGTGATAAAGTTTTCTGAATTTAACTGCGCTCCGCTCGGCAAGCTTACAATTGCCGCGGAAGATAATAAGCTGATCGGTCTGTGGATCGAGGGACAGAAATACTTTCTCTCGTCATATAAGGGCAACTTTGTACGTTCTGATGATGATATGACCCTTTGCAAAACAAAGGAATGGCTCGAAAGATATATGCACAACGAAAAGCCGAAAATAACCGAGCTGGAGCTTTCTCCGAGCGGCAGTGATTTCCGCCGGGCTGTTTGGAAAATTCTGTGCGAAATTCCATACGGCGAGGTAACAACATACGGTGAGATCGCAAGAAAAATTGCCGCTCTTAACGGTCTTGAAAGTATGTC
>DNGF01000112.1:7769-8151 GCA_003486665.1 Oscillospiraceae bacterium | reverse complement strand
ATGTCTGCTCAGGCTGTCGGAAATGCTGTCGGTCACAATCCGATCTCGATCATTATCCCCTGCCACCGTGTTATCGGTACAAACGGCAGTCTTACCGGATATGCGGGCGGAATAGACAAGAAAATTTTTCTTTTGAACCACGAGGGTGTTGACACACATAAATTCACATTGCCGCGCTGAGATAATTGACACACAAGGTAAATAATGTTATTATAATTAAAACAGCATATCGGAGGGAAGTTCGGTGCAAATCCGTCGCAACAGCCATTACCGTGATTGAAGCAATTCATAAGTCGGAATACCCGGTACGCTTTAATAAAATCTTTGGGCAGGAAAGTAACAATAAGCTGTATTTGTTTTTTTAAGACGAATACGGTTTGTA
>DNGF01000112.1:0-7739 GCA_003486665.1 Oscillospiraceae bacterium | reverse complement strand
AGCTTTTGCCGCCTGGAAAGGACGGTCTTTTTTTATGTCTGAAAAGACAAAGGAAGAGTATCTTGATTTACTCAGAGCTGTTGCGAGCAAGGAAAAGCGCTTCCCGAAGAAGAGTGATTTCTCCGAGGACGATGTGAACCGAATCAAAGGGTTCTTCGGTCCGTGGCCGTGGGCACTCGAAGCCGCAGGGCTTAAAGAATCGAAGCAGGAGGAGCGCAAACAGCGCAACTACGAAAAAAGGCAGCGCTCAAAAGCGCGCAGAAAAGGAGAGATAAGCAATGTTTAAAAAGACCATTTCAATTTTGATTGCAATTATCATGGTGCTTTCATGCGTTTCGGTCGTTTCGTTTGCCGAGGGTGCGGTTGACGCAAAGGTTAAGGAATACCTTGTAGCACCCAGCCAATACACAAACAACCCCTACTACGGTGCAAATATTGAAAACACACTTTCGGGTAAGGCATACACAGCCTCGCTCGGCAACTTCGGCGGATATGTTATCTATGAATTCAACAATAAAATAGAAAACAGCGACAAGCACCGTTACGGAATCGACTTCATGATTTCGGGCAACGCATTCAACGCCGCGGCAACAACTCAGGAACCGGGTCAGGTATGGGTTTCTCAGGACGGCACAACATGGTATGCGCTCGCAGGAAGCGAACACTATGAGGACGAAACGAACTGGAACTACAGCGTTACATATCAGAAAACAGAAACCAACACATCGACATATGTTGACAGCCTCGGCGAGAGCGGCAACGTTTGCTCAAGATCGCCCTATCCCCTCAAGGCAAACTATCCGACGGTTGATTTTGACGAGAACAGCATTACCCTTTCGGGCATTCTTCTCAGGAAAAACCTCACTCCGTCAACTAAAAACGGCATTTCAACCTCATTCGGCTATGTTGACGCTCTGAGCTGGAAGATGAGCGATTTCCCCGTTAATCCTTACGTTGAAAATCCTCAGCAGAACGCCAAGGACGGTCAGTTCGATATCTCATGGGCTGTTGATGCGGACGGAATGCCCGTTCACCTTGACTGGATCAAGTATGTCAAGGTTCATACCGCAACCTTTATTGACGGCGGCGCTTTCGGCGAAAAATCAACGGAGATCAACGGCGTTAACCTTGCTTCCGATGAGGATTTTACAAACGACAAGACAGATGTTGAGATCACGGTAAACGGTCAAAGAGTTGAGTTCGATTCAAACAACTTTGCTAAGCTCGACAATCTCGGCAAGGGCGTTGACGTTAAGGTAAATGCAGAGAATTCAAATGTTTACATCAATAACGAGAGAACAGCCGTAAAATTGTTTGCCGAAGCTCCCGCAAAGGGCCTTGTCCGCGTTATCGTTCAGACAGGCGACGGTGAAGCTCAGATCTTCATGCTTGACGTAAGCTCCGCTCTCCCCGAAAGTGAGCTTAAGCTCTCCGACTCAACGCTTGAAATTCAGAAATATGAGTCGGCTCAGCTCAAAGCAAACCTCAAGGGTGTAACATGGTCTTCTTCGGATGAAAATGTTGCATATGTTGACGAGGACGGCAATGTTTATACACTCAACGAGGGTACGGCTACAATAACCGCGACCTCTCCCAAGGGTCAGACAGCCGAGTGTGTTGTGACGGTTCTTCCGAAAGAAAACACAGAAACAGTCAGCGTAACATTCAGCGTTTCCGACGGCACAATCATTATCGCTCCCGAAACGCTTGAGGTCGAGGCAGGCATAGCAAAGGCTTACGGATATAAGGTCGCTTCGGTTGACCACAATGGCAACAAGGTTGAGGGCGCAACGGTCATGGACGCAGTGGTTGCCGCTCATAAGGCATATTACGGCGAGGAATTCACAAGAAGCACCGCTGAAAACTATCTTGTAATGAACAGCAGCTTCATTATGAAATCATTCGGCAGAAGCACATCCGTATGCGGCTTCACAGTTAACGGCACAATGCCTAACGACGGAATTATCAATCCGTCTTACGGTACACCGACAGGCTATGCTTGTGACACGGCGACAATCGTTGACGGCGACAATATTTCATATTACTTCTATCAGGATACAAGATATTACAGCGATATGTATGCCGAGTTTAATTCGGACAGCTACACGGTTGCGGCAGGCAGCAAGCTCAAGGTAAACATCAAGGGCTACTCGCTCATGGAACACGGCCTCAGCGATATTGACACGGTAAGAGCAAATTACATAGCTAACCTCAAGGACGTTGACATCTATCTTTATGAGGACGGCGAGCTTAAAAAGCTTGCAACAACGAACAAGAGCGGCAACGCAAAGATCAAGCTCACCGTGGAGGGCGAATATACCCTCGTTGCTGTCAGAAACTCCGACAGTGATGAAGCTCCGACAGTTGTTGCTTACTCAAAGGTAACGGTGACGGCGAAGAAGGATCTCTTCATCGTTCGTGCGTTCAAGGCTGTTTGCAAATTTATTGCAAAAGTAATCAATTCAATTCTTGATTGGAAGTGCTGATAAATGAAGCTTAAAAGAATTCTCTGCACAGTCCTTTGTGCATTGTTTCTTGTTTCTCCCGTTCATGTATTTGCGGCAACATACGTTTCCGATTCACAAATCGTTTCGTGCAAGACTCCCGTGTCCCCTGCGGACACGGAACTTGCCTGGTCAGTAAAGCTCGGCACGTCATATAAAAACGCGCCGAGTACACAGATCGTTGTCGGCGACACGCTCATAGTTATGAGCAATAAAAAGCTGTTAAAGCTGAATGTTAAAACGGGCAAAACAATTAAATCGGCTGACATGGTCGATATGCCGAGCTACAGCTATACGCCTCCGATGTATGCCGACGGCGTGATCTACTGCCCTCTCGACAACGCAAAAATTCAGGCGTTCAACTACAAAACAATGAAGTCAATGTGGGTATATACCGATCCCCTCGGCGGTCAGTCGCTGACCCCGATAACCTACAGTAACGGCTGTATTTACACAGGCTTCTGGAACGATGAGGACAGAAAAGCAAATTATGTTTGCATTAACGTTGCGGACGAAAATAAAAAGGAAACTCACGAAGCTAAAAAAGCAACATGGGCATACACAAGTCTTGGCGGCTTCTACTGGGCAGGCTGCGCTGTTGTAGGCAGCAATGTTATTTTCGGCTGCGATGACGGAACGATTTATGCCAACAAGAATTCAAAGGCCGTTTCGCTGAATAAAAACACCGGCAAGTTTGTTGACTTTCTTCCGATAGTCGGCGATCAGCGTTCGTCAATGACTTATCTGAACGGAACACTTTATTTTACGACCAAGGCAGGCTATCTTTACAGCGTAAGGCTCAATTCAAACGGAACGTTCAACGACTCCTCCGTTAAGCGCCTTTCACTCGGCGGAGCCTCGACATCAACGCCGCTTATTTATAACGGCAGACTCTACCTCGGTGTTCAGGGTAACGGCTTCGGCGCAGGCTACTTTAAGGTCATTGACGCCAACAAGCTGACCGTTATTTACTCAGCACAAACAAAGGGCTATCCGCAGGGAAAATTCCTTTTAAGCGATGCTTACCTCAAGGACACGGGCAAGGTAAATATTTATATTACATATAACTGCGCTCCCGGCGGAGTTACAATGTTTACAGATTCCGTCGGTCAGGTGAAAGCCGAAAAGCAGGAGCTTTATACTCCCGCCGGCGATAAAAGCAATTATTGCATCAGCTCAATTTACGCTGATGAAAACGGAACACTTTTTTATAAAAACGATTCGGGCTATATCTTCGCTCTTCGCAACAAAACGGAAAAGGTTTCGTTTTTCAAAAGAATTATAAACGCTATTGTCAGCTTTTTTAAAAAGCTCTTCGGTTAAACTATGAACTCTGGATTTAAAGGATATCATCCTCTCGTAAACGTATTATTTTTTATAAGTGTAATTGCGTTCGGTATGCTTCTTAAGCACCCCGTTTATCTTGTTATATCCTTTATTTCCTCAACAGCATACTACTTGAAGCTTTCGGGGAAGAACGGAAGAAAAACAGTCTTCCGTTTTCTTCTTCCGATGCTTCTTTTTGTTATTGTGATCAATTCTTTTTTCAACCATTACGGAGTGACAACGCTTTTTATTTTGCCCTCAGGCATCAATTTCACATTTGAAGCACTCGTTATAGGCTTCGTTTCCGGCGTATCTGCCGTTTCGGTTATCCAATGGTTTTTCTGCTGGAACGAGGTTGTGACAGAGGATAAATTCATGCACATTTTCGGCAGGATTCTGCCAAAGGGAGCGCTTGTCGTTTCAATGATACTGCGCTTTGTTCCGTTCTATCGCAGACGCTACAAAGAAATTTCGCAAGCGAGAAAATGTATGGGACAAAATGATTCGGATAATCTCATTGTCAGAATGAAAAACACTTTTAAAAATATCGGAATTCTTATTTCATGGAGCTTCGAGAACGCGATCGAAACTGCCGACTCCATGAAAGCGAGAGGCTACGGACTCAAAGGTAGAACCTATTACTCAAGATTTCAATGGCATACGAACGATACACTTGCGGCAGTTCCGCTTGTCCTGTTCGATATCTTAATTATATTCGGGCTTATCCGCAATTCGACTTACTGTATTTACAATCCTTATGTGATAATTAACCCGCCGTCCGAAAGCGGAACGACCTACATCATAAACGAGCTGAATTTAACGATAAATCCGTTCACTTTTCTTTCAATAATTTCACTCATTTCTTTTACTTTACTTTGCTTTTTACCGCTCATAGTTGATTTAAAGGAGGATATCAAATGGCACAGATTACAATCGAAAATTTAAGCTTCCGATATTCTCTCGGTAATGAGAATTGTCTTAAAAAAATTAATTTAAAAATTAGCGAGGGCGAGTTTATAGTTCTCTGCGGTCAAAGCGGCAGCGGCAAAACGACCTTGCTGCGTCAGCTTAAGCCGTCGCTCACGCCTCACGGAGAGCGCAGCGGTAAAATTCTGTTTAACGGCACGGAGCTTGACAAAACGAATCTCCGAACGCAGTCCGAAAAAATCGGCTTTGTAATGCAAAATCCTGAAAGCCAGATCGTTACGGACAAGGTGTGGCATGAGCTTGCATTCGGGCTTGAAAATCTCGGAATGAAAACAGCGGAGATTCGCCTGAGGGTTGCCGAGATGGCTTCATACTTCGGTATTGAGGATTGGTTTGACCAAAAAACAAACGAGCTTTCCGGCGGACAAAAACAGATCATGAACCTTGCCTCGGTTATGGCAATGCACCCAGATGTTTTAATTCTTGACGAACCGACATCGCGGCTTGATCCGATTGCCGCCGAACGTTTTCTTGAAACAGTCAATAAGATCAACAAAGATCTCGGTGTCACAGTAATCATAACGGAGCATCGGCTCGAAAATATTTTTTCATTTGCCGACAGAATCGTTGTTATGAAAAACGGAGAAATAATTGCCGACAACGAACCGAAAAAAATCGGAGAAATTGCAAAGACATTACCGGAATTTGTCAGACTTAGCCTGCCGTCGGCAATGAAAATTTTTTCCGCCGTGAACGAAAGCGGTGAAGCACCCGTCTGTGTGCGTGACGGAAGAAAGTGGCTCAAAAATCAAAATATTTTTTGCAAAAAAATTGAAAGAAACAAAAAAGTTTTTAGTGAAAAAAATGCAATAGAATTAAAGAATGTTTCGTTTAAATACGAAAAGAATTCCGATGATGTTTTGCGCTCATTAAATTTAAAAATTCCACAGGGCTGTGTGTTCGCCTTGCTCGGCGGAAACGGCGCCGGAAAGTCAACTCTCTTTAAAGTTATCCTCGGCATTGAAAAGCCGTACAGCGGAAAAGTAAAAATTAACGGTAATATTGCCGCTATGCCGCAGGAGGTGCAAACTCTTTTCGCATCGCGAACCGTTAAAGAAGAGCTTTATGAAATGTCGCGCGATGAAGAAAAAATCAAAAAGATTGCAGCGCTGACACAAATAACAAAACTCTTTGACAGCCATCCTTTTGATATAAGCGGCGGCGAACAGCAGCGCGTTGCCCTTGCCAAGCTTCTGCTTTGCGAACGCGGCATATATTTCTTTGACGAACCTACCAAGGGTATGGACGCCGAATTCAAAAAGATTTTTTCCGAAATTTTGTCAGAGCTGAAAGCGCAAAATAAAACGGTGGTTATCATTTCCCACGACATTGATTTTTGTGCGGAAAATGCCGAGCTTTGCGCGATGCTTTTTGATAAAAACATTTCTTCCGTCAACGCAACCGATGATTTTTTTGACGGCAACCGTTTCTACACAACGGCGGCAAATAAAATTTCAAAGGGATTTATTGACGGCGCAATAACGGACAAGGATGTGATTGAATGTCTAAAAAAATAATCACGCTTTTTGTCTTTATTCTCGGAATTCCCGCAATAATTTTCGGCTGCTCCAAGCTGATAATTTCAAAGCAATACTACGTCGCAAGCGCATTGATAATCGCACTTGCACTTGCCGCGCTCTTTCTGAGCCTTGAAAAGAAAAAAATGCAGACGCGGGAGCTTGTTGCGATTGCTTGTGTTGTCGCCTTGGCCGTTGTCGGCCGTGCGGCACTGTTCATGATTCCTCAGGTTAAGCTCACCTGTGCGATCGTAATTTTTGCCGCAATTTCATTCGGTCCTTATGTCGGCTTCCTCAGCGGGGCTCTTTCAATGCTTACTTCAAACATTATTTTCGGGCAGGGCGCGCATACGCCATTCCAGATGTTCGGCATGGGTCTTGTTGCCTTTCTGTGCGGACTGATTTTTTACGAAAAAAAATACGGAAGAAACCGTTGGGCGGTTGCAATTGTCGGCGGCATTTTATGCTTCGCAGTATACGGATTCATTGTCGATTCGGGTTCGGCTCTTCTTTTCACGACCGTGCCGACCTTTAAAACTATGCTTCCTGTTTACATTTCGGGACTCAGCTTCAATGCGATCCACGCCGTAACAACGCTTGTTGCACTTTTTGCCGCAACGCCGTATATTCAGGATACATTCGGCAGAATTGCGAAAAAATACGGACTTTTCGGCGCTTAAATTGCGGTCGGCTACTTGAAAGGATTGATAACATGAAAAAGTATATTTCCGTTTTGCTCATTTCCGTTTTGATTCTTCTGTCGGGCTGCGGTATGACGGTAACAAAGGTTGAGAACACAACTGTCGATGAACAAAATATAATAACCGATGAAAATATAACAACATCTTCGGCAGATTCGACAATGACCTCGACAACGGTTTACACCACAACCTCGCCGAATAAAACTACAGACAAAACCGTTTCGACCACAAAATCGGTGACAAACAAATCGGGCGGTACAATTACAACCGCTCCGACAACCAAGCCCTCCAAGGTCACCACGACAAAGAAGCAGGACAAGACTGTCACCTGCACGATAGAGATCGAATGTAAAACGATCCTCAACAATCTCGGTAATCTTCGTCCCGAAAAGAAAGCGTTCCTGCCGAAGGACGGATACATTCTAAAAGAAACAACCGTTTCCGTTGCCGAGGGCAGCACGGTTTTTGATGTACTGAAGCTCGTTTGTAAGCAAAATACCTGTCCCGAAAAATGCACCTACTGCCGCAAATCGGGAATTCATCTTGACTACATTTACACCCCCGGCTACGACAGCGAATACATCAGAGGAATCCATCAGCTTTACGAAAAGGACTGCGGAACGCAATCGGGCTGGATGTATTCGGTCAACGGAGTTTTTCCGAACTACGGTGTAAATAAGTACACTGTCAAAAACGGCGACAAT
>DNGF01000040.1 GCA_003486665.1 Oscillospiraceae bacterium | reverse complement strand
AAAATTGACTATCTTAAAAATTTGAAAAGAATTGCCGCAGAATGTCCCGATTCGGACAGCTTTAAGAAAAAAGTTGAAAATGAATACCCCGATTATTCGGGTCAGAACTATCTCGACATGACGGCAGGATTTTTCTTCGCATAAAGGAGATTTAACATGACGCAGGCAGAAAGACGAATCTATTTAATCAAATATCTTTTGGACGAGCAAAGGCAATATTCGCACATGGAAATTCCAAGCGATGCAGCCGAGCAAAAGCTACTGCTAAGAGGGCTTTTAAATGTTCGTCCGCCTATGCCTGCGAGCGAGGGCTTTATTGCCGTTCAGGACGAATATCTCACAACGGAGCTTGAGCGCAAAGGCATAACGGATTACAAAACCCTGTCGCCTGCTGCCGACGGCATCTACCTTTGGCAGGGGGATATAACGACGCTGAAATGCGATGCGATAGTTAACGCCGCCAACAGCAAAATGCTCGGCTGCTTCTGCCCTAATCACAAATGTATTGACAATGCAATTCATACCTTTTCGGGCGTTCAGCTTCGTATGGCGTGTGATAAAAATTATGAAAAAGCAAGGCTCTGACGAGCCGACAGGCAAGGCAAAAATCACACCTGCGTTCAATCTGCCGTGTAAAAATGTCATTCACACCGTCGGACCTATCGTAGGCGGACGGCTGACAAAAAATGACTGCGCCCTGCTTCGCTCCTGCTACCTTTCCTGCCTTATGTCGGCTGACGAAAATAAGTTGGAAAGCATTGCGTTTTGCTGCATTTCAACGGGTGAATTTCATTTCCCGAACCGTGCCGCCGCCGAGATCGCCATTGACACGGTAAGGGAATATAAGCAAAAAAATCAAAGCAATATCGAGGTGATATTCAATGTTTTCAAGGATGAGGATTATGAAATCTACAGAGAGCTTCTCGGAAAAAGCTGAAAAAATAAGAGAAGCCATTGACTCCGCAGATGCAATAGTTATCGGCGCGGGAGCAGGACTCTCGACCTCGGCAGGCTTCAAATATGACGGCGAACGATTTCACAAATATTTTGCCGAATTTCACAGCCGATACGGCTTTGACGATATGTATTCCGGCGGCTTTTACCGATACAAAACACCGGAGGAATACTGGGCGTACTGGAGCAGATATATTTTTCTCAACCGCTATACCGATGCACCGAATGACCTTTACAATCGGCTTTTTGATTTGATAAAGGATAAGGACTACTTTGTGATAACGACCAATGTTGACCACCAATTTCAGAAAGCAGGTTTCGACAAAAAGCGACTCTTCTATACCCAGGGTGACTACGGACTTTTCCAATGCTCCGTCCCCTGCTGTCAGGAAACCTTTGACAATGAGAAAATCATAACGGAAATGTGCAGGCAGCAGCACGATATGAAAATTCCGTCCGAGCTTATCCCCGTCTGTCCGCACTGCGGCGCACCGATGACGATGAACCTGCGATGTGATGATAAATTCGTCGAGGACGAGGGCTGGCACAGGGCGGCGGAAAGATACGAAAGCTTCCTGCGGACGAGAAAAAATAAAAAAATTCTTTTCCTTGAGCTCGGAGTGGGCTACAACACCCCCGTGATCATCAAATACCCGTTTTGGCAGATGACATTGAAGAACCCCAAAGCGACCTACGCCTGCATAAACTGCGGCGACACGGTCTGCCCTGCCGAAATTGAAAATCAGTCGATCTGCATTGATTCCGACATCGGCAAGGTGATTGATGCGATAAAATGAGGATAAAAAGCAAGGAGCTGTCACTTTAAGCGACAGCTCCGTATTTTCTTAAAGCGTTTCAGCCTTGTATGTTGTATAGCCCTCATAATAATAGCTGTGATCAATGCCCTTCATATAGACCTCACGGCTGTTAATTTCATCGGTCAACGCATTTTTCAAAATATATTTTATCTCGATATCTCTTATCGGACTGCGTTCCATTGCGAGCAGATAATCCTCTTTGTCAACCCTGCTCCAATCAACAACTCTGCCAATTTCGTTCCTCAATATGTGGTCAAGCCAAATTCGTGTGCTTCGTCCGTTGCCCTCTCTGAAAGGGTGGGCGATATTCATTTCGACATATTTTTCTATTATTTCGTCAAAATTCGACTGCGGCATTTTATCAATATTTTGAAGCGAAGCGTCAAGGTACATGAGCGGCGCAAAACGAAAATTGCCCTTTGCGATATTGACCGTCCTCAGCTGTCCCGCAAAACCGTATATATCCTCAAAAAGATACTTATGAATTGCCTGCAAGGCTGCAAAGCTGCCCGGTTTAAGCTCATTGAGAATTCCATTTTCAAAAAGCTCAACAGCCCTTTTCTTGCTTATTCTTTCTTCCTCACGGGCAAGCTCGGCGGCGCTCGTTATCCCAAGCTTATTTTCAATCACGCTATCACCTCAATTCATACGAACATATTATACACTATCCGCAGAATATAATCAAGCAACGAAGCAAAAAGAGCCGAATTAACGGCTCTCAGACTGCTGACAAA
>DNGF01000180.1 GCA_003486665.1 Oscillospiraceae bacterium | reverse complement strand
GGATCAGAAATACCCCGATGCAGATGCAGCAGTCGGCAAAGTTAAAAACTGCAAAATCGGCAAACTGAACATCAATAAAATCAACAACATAACCTTTAAAAATGCGGTCAATGAGATTTCCCAAACCGCCGGAAATTATCATCACGGCACAGGTAAGGTAAAACTTTGATTTTATCTTTTTTGTTGCTATCAGGATTATACCTGCAAGAATCACTGCGCCCGTAACAACCGAAAGCATGGTCGTACTCTGAGAAAACGAACCGAATGCCGCGCCGGTGTTTCGTACATAATTCCAGCTGATAAATCCGTTTATGAATTCAGCCGTACCGATCGGCTGAAGATAACGTTCAACAAAGAACTTTATCACCTGATCGGCAGCGGTCAGAACAGCTATTGAAATAAAACTGATTAAAATACTCATTGCTTCTTGAAAAAGCCCTTGATCTTGCCGGCAAGTCCGCCGTTATTTCCGTCGTCGTCAAGGTCATCGTCGTCAAGATCATCAAGATAATCGTTGTCAACATCCTCTGCGGCATACGAATCAATGTTTTCAAACTTAAGTTTAAAGCCGTCTTTTCCGTCTGAATCGTGTCTGGGCTTGGTAAACATTATATCATGAGGCTCAGACTTCTGCTCGGTTCCGTAATCGTCAACGATCTTGTCAAGCTCCTCATCGCTCGCCTCGTCGATGTCAGGTACAACGAACTCTGTCGGCTCGCCTGCTTCTTCTTCGTCTTCTTCCTCGTCCTCATCCTCATATGAAGGATCTGATTCGGCATCGGTATCTTCCGTTTCGTCTATCATTTGCTGAAGATGCTCAACATCCATCGAGTCGGCTTCTCTTGCGTCGGAAGACTTAGCCTCCTCGATATTTTCCTCAAAAGGGCGCACATCCTCTGACTCAGCAGCTTCCTGAGTTACCTCCTCCTCGGAAGCAGGTGCATTCACCTCTTCTTCCTTTTCGGGTTCTGCGGCTTCCTCTTCGACCTCTTCGGCAGACTCCTGAGCCGGAGCCGGTTCCTCATCCGCTTTTTCCTCGTTCACCTTTTCCTCTTCGGTCATTTTTTCGATAACGACCTCAGGAAGCTTATTGATAAGCTCAAGCTGTGCGGCATACTCGCCGAGGATCTGCTGCTTAAACTTTGTAACCTCCTGTTTCATGGTTTCGAGAGCTGCAAGCTCCTTGATCATGTCGCTTCTTGCATTAACAGAGGCTTCCTTGGACTCCGCCACTGCTTTTTCGGCGATCTCTCTTGCCTGCTTCTGTGCCTCTTCAACAATTGCGTCCGCCTGGTACTTTGCCTTTGTGAGCATTTCCTTTGCGGCAGCGTCAAGCCTTTCATTCTCAGAATCGGTTCTCTCTTTAACCTCGGCAACAAGCTTGTCAGCCTTTTCCTGAGCCTCGTGAGTAATTTTCTCCGCCGCTCTCTGTGCTGTCAAAAGCGCGTTGCGAATGTTGTCTTCATCATTTCTGTATTCTTCGAGTCTTTGTGCAAGCAGATTGATCTTTTTGAACATTTCTCCGTTTTCGCGGAACATCTGCTCGTAAGATTCGGCGACTTCTTTGATAAAAGTGTCTACGCTCTCTGCTTTATAAGCATTTCTTCCGGAGGCTTCAAAATGGTGATTTGTGATTTTTGCCGGTGTTAACATGGTTTATTCCTCCTGTATTTTAAACTTTAATTCAAGACAATACCGCACAAATTGCGATATACGCCTTGCTTTAATTAATAATTTGAATGTTCAACCTCATCAAGAAGCTCGCCCGTAAGCGGAACATTATAAGGTGTGATTATATAGGCTCTGCCGGCAACGCGCTTGATCTCGCTGTTGTTTGCATAAGCCGCACCGCTGAGAAAGTCGATTATTCTCACCGTAGCGTCGGTAGGGCAGGTTTCAAGATTGAGGATTACGATCTTTCTTTCATTAAGCGCATCGGCTACCGCACCTACGTCCTCATATCTGTTGAGCTTCTGAAACACAACAGTTGACTTTGACGCTGAAGCGGGTGAAGCCGAAGAACGGATATCAACAACCTTACTGTCACGGTCATTTTTGTGATTAAAGGAAAAGTTGCTTCTTACGTCGTGCGACTCCTCCTTGTCTGCCTCGTCCTCCTCGACGTCAACATCGTCAAAGAATTCCTCCTCAGACATATTCAACATATTCTTAAGTTTATCCATCATACCCATTATAATAAATCCTCCTGAATTAATATACACGTTTACCGAAAAGCGATGATCCGACTCTTACCATCGTTGAGCCTTCCAGAATAGCCTCAACGTAATCGCCGGACATACCCATCGACAATATGTCCATACTGATATTATCTAATTTTTTTGCCTTTATGTCAAGGAACATTCGGTTCATATTCATAAAAAATTTACGAATTTCCGCACTGCTGTCGCAAATCGGCGGAATTGCCATAAGTCCTTTGACTCGAACCGCGTCGATTTCCGATATTTCGCAAAGAGTTTCGGTCAGCTCGGACGGGTCAAGACCAAACTTGCTTGCCTCCTCACCGATGTTTATTTCAACCAAAACATCGGTAATGATACCCTTTTTTGCCGAAACCTTTCCTATCTCCTTTGCAACCTTAACGCTGTCAACGCTGTCGATCATATCAACCTCTCCGACGATCTGACGGACCTTGTTTGTCTGCAAATGACCGATGAGATGTTTTTCGACTCCCTGAAGGTGAAGCTCATCTCTTTTGCCGAGATATTCTTGAACTCTGTTTTCACCTATGAGATCAATTCCAAGAGAAAGTGCATGATTGATATAAAGACTGTCAACCGTTTTCGTTACGCCCATCAGACGAACCGAACCGTCTTCTCTGCCGCTTTCCAGAGTTGCTTTCTGAATATTTTCTCTGATACGCTTATAATTTTCTTCGATATCCTTAAAGCGCTCATCAACTAATGCTTTTTCCGTCACTGAGATTTCTTCCTTTCACAATTACTTCATCATAACGTTTAATCGGACTGTATCCGTTTTTAGCCACTGTTTTTTCGCTGACGAGAACATAATCTCCCATGTCGTATATAATTTCAACCTTCCTGACATTCATTATATCACCGCGAAGAATATATACAACCGAAATATCTTCTTTTTCGCTGTCCACTTCGTGTCTTATTGAAGAACTTCTGATCTTGTAGCCCTTATATTCCTTGAAAACTACCTCAATATTAACATTTCTCATGTTGGCATAGGTTTCATTCATTTTGTTGCACGAAAAAACAACCGCAACCTTATTATTCTGCGTTGTGGAAAGCGATTCGACCAAAACGCTGACGTCGTTTAATCCGTAATAAGGCATATTGATCTTCACTTCATCACCCTTGGACATAAGCAATGAGTACTTGCTGTCCATAATTGTTACAAGATACCATTTGTAGCTGCCGACGATCTTTCCCATTTTTCCCGAAACATCCTCCGGCTTTTTTTCAAAAAGCTTTTCGACCTCAGAAACGTTCAGGTTGGAAATTTTATCATAGCTCACAGCATTTTCGTAGCCGTCAAGGTTGCTTATATAATAGCCCGACAGCGGAGCCTGAACATCCGATGTGTTTATATTCTTTGCTTCAAGTGAGCTGATCGTTGCATTAAGCTCATTAAACTTTGACGTAAGATTAATCGTTCCGTCCCTGAGAATTTGTTTACTCGCAAGTTTATTTTCGAGATTTTCTATATCCTTGCCGATATCGGAAAAATTGCCGTAATTTGAATTTTTTATCAGCTCGGCAAAATCCGAATCAATCGCCTTGTTGAGCTTTTCCATATCCAGAGTGTTAAGCTCGGTCTGTTCGGAAATTTCCTGATATCTTGCAAGGCTCTCCTTTGCTTCGACAAGAGCGGAAACGTTTGCGGCATCCTCGGCAGAGCTGCAAACCCTTGCAACCGAATCTCCGCTGGCAACCCTCATGCCGTCCTTTATGAGAGGAACAACAGTTCCCGATGTTTCCTGATTTATATATTTTTCAATGGCAGAGGTATCCACCTTCATGCTGATCTTTTCCTGTTCGATAACCTCATCAGCCGTTTCGGTATCGTAGCGCTCACGGTTAAATTTAACAGCGTCATGAAAAAGGTACACAAATATTGAAAGCACCAGTACCGTACATATCATGTTTACCCATGTTCGATTTCTAAACGGATTTTTCATTCGGACGTTTCCCCTTTCCTGAATTTTTCAACAATCGCAAACGCGTCGCTCATCAGTTCATCTCTTTTTTGATATTTGTCAATATAAAGCCAATTTATTCGCTCGTTGCGTCTGAACCATGTCAACTGACGCTTTGCATATCTTCTTGTTGCTTTTTTTAAATTTTCTACCGCTTCATCAAGCGTTATCGCTCCGTCAAAAAACGGCTGCAGTTCCTTATAGCCTATCGCCTGTGCCGAGGTTGAACCGTTTGCGGAAGAAAGATATTCTCTCGCCTCTTCTTCAAGTCCGCGTTCAAGCATAACGTCAACGCGGCGGTCGATTCTGTCATAAAGGAACTGTCTGTCCTCCGCGTCAAGCCCGATAAAGCATACGTCATACGGCGAGGTCTGCTTTGACAGCTTGTTTTGCTCGGTCATAGTTGTGCCTGTTGTTTTATAAACCTCAAGCGCCCGAACAATTCTTTTCACGTTGTTCGGGTGAAGCTTCTCGGCATATTCGGGATCAAAAGCTCTGACCTCTTCAAGCAGTCTGTCCGCTCCCTCGTCCTCTGCCCTTTTCAAAAGCGAAACGCGAAGCTCCTCATCGTATGAATCCTCGCTGAGCTTCACATTGTTGAGAAGAGTATCAACATAAAGTCCCGTTCCGCCGCAGACAACCGGCAGCAAACCTCTTGAATAAATCTCCGCGATACACGCAGCCGCCGCCTGCTGATACAGTGCAACGCTGTAATCCTCGGTGTTGTCGAGAAAATTCATCATATGATGCGGGATATTTTGTTTTTCCTCCTCGGTCGGCTTGGCGGTTGCAATGTCCATGCCCTTATAGATCTGCATGGAGTCCGCCGACACGACCTCTCCGCCGAATCGGCGGCATATTTCAACGGCTAAATCGGACTTTCCCGATGCCGTTGGACCTACGACAGCCACAACAGGTATTCTGTTCATCCGATCAGCTCCCCAAAAAATTTTTTTGATATAATAATATTTGGATTTTAGATGTTGAAGTTTTTTAAATGTTTATCAATGTCTAACGTCTAACATCTAATGTCTAATGTCTAAATCGGTACTGCCCCGAACGAAAAA
>DNGF01000124.1 GCA_003486665.1 Oscillospiraceae bacterium | reverse complement strand
GCGGCAACGGGTTCGTTGTTTTCAAACTGCTGCCAGCACTCATAGGCGATCTCGTATTTGTCAGTATCGACCTCTGCGACCAATGCTGTCGCCTGAGGAGCATCGCCGGGCTGATAGTTGAATTTCACATTCTCAATAGTAGCCGCAGTGATAGCGGTCGATGTAGCTGTGGGTGTCCAATGGGCTTTCAGGGTAATATTCTTGGTGACATTGGTATCAAATGCATACTGTGTATCCCCCAGATACCATCCGGTAAAATCATAGCCGTCCTTCTTCGGGTCGGCAGGCTTGACAGCCGGAGCGTTTCGCAGCTTCTGTTCGGATATAGCACTGCCGCCGTCAGAATCAAAGGTTACAGTAAATTCATCAAAAGAATAAGGAAATACGCCGCAGTCTTCAAAGGTGCCTCCGGTCATAGTGACTACAGCCTTATCGTTACTGCCGTACACCGCAATACCAATTCCGCCCAGATCCACTTTGCAGCTTTTTATGGTGCCGCCGGTCATGGTAAAACGACCGTCTTGATAAATATTCACTGCCCCGCCGTTGGCACCTGCAGAGCAATTCTGAATGATACCGTCATTTAACTCAAAGGCTCCGCCTTGCTTAATAAATACGGCTCCGCCGTCATCATCTGCTCTGCAATTACCTATGGTTCCGCCGTTCATAACGAATATACAACCTTTGCCAATATCTACCGCACCGCCGTCATCGCCGGCTTTGCAATCCATGATGGCACCGCCGTTCATAACGAACTTTCCGTATTTGGTCGGTGTTTCGGTTACACCCGTGATTGCCACATCAACAGCGCCGCCGTCGCCGTCGGCGTCTGTGCAGTTTACGATACTGCCGCTTTCCAGAGTCAGCGTTCCGCCCTTGACTTCAATTCCGCAGTTCTTGTTCTGACCGTCGATTTTACCGTCGGTGCCGCTGTCCTTCACTGTAAGGCTTCCGTTGTTGCGAACCCGAATTATATTCTCATCCGTCGAACTGCAGCTCAGTATATATCCGTTCAGATCAAGAGTTACGGTGCGGTCTACATCGAGTTCCCAAGTGGTTTCAATATTTCCTCCCAATTTTATATCTGTGCAATCTGCATTTTCTAATGCCGCCTTCAGCTCTGATTCATTCTTAACTGTCGAATTTGCGGCAAATGCAGAAATCGATGCCGGTAACAGCACCATGCACAGCGTGAGCAGGATTGTCAGCAATTTGTTTTTTATGTTTGCTTTTTGCATATTGTTTTGCTCCTTTCTGCAGCTAAAATCATTTATTATGTTTGTCAATATTAACCATACCACAATTAAAGTATGATTACAGCACAATTTCCGATGTGTCAATTGACTCTTCGGAAATTTCTTTGCTACTTGTGTTTTGTAAAACCTTTTATTACGCATATCTGCCATGAGGATTGGCAAAAAATTTCTGCCGACGGTGTTCATCCGACATATGACCGCGGCGCAGAGGTTATCGGAAAAATTTACGCCGACTATGTAGCTGAATTGATCAAATAATCTAAAGCAACCATACATAAAAACGCAGGTTTCAGCCTAAGCTGTTGCCTGCGTTGTTTTTATTCTGTTATGGGCATCTCGGTCATGCGAAGATTCGTACAGCCGTAAGGGATAAGCTCCTTTTCAATCGGTTCGCCTATCGTCCTCTTGCTTTTCGGGAGCTCCTCACATCTGCCGTCAACCATTTTCCAATCGACCTGCGCCATTCTTGTCTTCAGCTTTATAGGTGCGCCGTCGGGAGAGAACGGCACAGCTCCTACCTCGCCGAATTCAATGGTAAAATTCTTGTCGGCAAAGCCGTAATTCCAATCGGTCGTCGGAAAAATTTCGTAGTCGCAGTACGGGAACTTTCTTTCAACTCTGTCACGGACGTACTCTTTTTTCTCCCATCTCTCGCCTATCGGGAGCGCAAAAACAAGGTTGCCTCGCTCGGCGCAGAAAAGTCCGTTCGGACGCTCCGTCAGTTCAACATTGAAATCAAAGCGAACATCAATAACGCTCTCGCCGAAGAAATCACGGGTAATTTTTACGAACCCGCTGCCGACCTCTTCGCCGTCAATTTTTGCGCTGACAGCTTTTTCGGGAATACGGACAAGTATCTCACGCTCGTCGTGAGTTGCCGAATTGACCTTGATTTTATATCCGTCCTCAAACGGATAGTTCGTGATTATCTCAACGGCAAAGCTTGCGCCGTCAATCTCTGTTTCAACCTTGCTCGGCGCAACGGCACATATCGCAACACCCTTTTCCGTTTTCATCATCGTGCTCATTGCAAGCTTCGGAAAAGCCTGATTGAAGTTTGCAGTACAGCAGCCAAAGTTCGGCTCAAGGCCGAAGATGTGTGACTCCTCCGAGTTCGTATCAAACGGCTGCTTGCCGTCGGGGAAACGCGAACACTGAACCTGATTTGTAAGCTGATCATACTGATGAGTCCACATATCCGGGCTGACAGTTGCAGGGAAAGCATTGAAAGCCGTCTTTTCCAAACGCTCCGACCAGTAGCTGTCGCCCGTCAGTGCAACGAGCCATTCATAGGAATACATCGCCTCGGCAACGGAACAGCACTCCGAGCCGTGAACGGGACTTGTTCCGCTTAAGCATTCGTCGCCTGAGAAGTGGCCGCAAGCCATGCCGTGGTCACGCAGAAGAATCTCCATTGCCTGCTTTGCAAATTCATTCGGGTCGCCGCCGATAAATTCGGTCATCAGCGCTTCGCCCTTGAGCATCATTGCAATGTTTACAACATGATTAAGGTAGCTCCAGTTTTCACGTCTTTCGGCATAACGCCAGGATTTGAACATCTTTTTATAGTCAACACCCTGTATGTAGAGCTTGTCAACAAGGTCAAGCTGCCAATCCTCAGGCTTCCTTTCACGAAGCCAAAGAATCGGAATAAGGCACTCAAACCAGCGAGCCGCACCCCAGTCAAAAAGCGTTCGACTGTTCATGTGCGAGCTGAGATTTTGCAGCGCACGGCTGACAGCGTTTTCGATTCGTTCATCACCCGAACAGTCGGCATAGACGACAAGCGCCTTGCAGATTATGTTGCAAGCCCAGATATCATAGTTGACGCGCTGATCCTTCTCGCACGGACAGATCCAGCCGTCCTCGCACTGGCGCTCAAGAATTGCGTCAATATATTTCTTCGCACGGGCTTTCATGTCATCGTTATCGAGGAGGTAAGCAAGCGGCACAAAGCCGTCGAGCCAATAGGGAACTCGCTCCCATCCCTCGTCACTGCCGCCGATCCAGCTCGACTCTTTGACGCTGTTCCACATCTTGTCAAGATTGCCCGAAAGACCCTTTGCCTGAATTTCAAGCTGGTTTCTGAGCCAACCCGTAACTTTTATTTCATTGGTAGTAAATTGTTTAAAAATCATATACTGCTCCTTAGCTTATACCGAGCTTCTTAGCCATATCCGCCGTCTGAAGCTCAAGCATCTTTGAAACGCCCTCCTCCTGCATCGTTATGCCGTAGAGAACGTCGGCTTCTTCCATCGTGCCTCGTCTGTGTGTGATAAGAATGAACTGTGTATTCGTTGTCATGCGGCGAACATAACGTGCGTAACGGGCAACGTTGACGTCGTCAAGCGCAGCTTCGACCTCGTCGAAAATACAGAACGGTGACGGTGCAACCTTGAGAATTGAGAAAAGAAGCGCAATAGCCGCCAATCCCTTTTCACCGCCCGAAAGCAGGTCGATATTTTGAACATTCTTGCCCGGCGGCTGAACCTTTATCTCAATGTTACATTCGAGCACATCGTTCGGATTTTCGAGGATAAGCTCCGCCTTGCCGCCGCCGAAAAGCTCGACAAACGTTTCGCCGAAATAGCTGTTGATGCGAACAAACTGAGCCTTGAACTGCTCCGCCATTTTGCTTGTCAGCTCTGTGATGAGCCTGTTCAGCTCCTCTCTCGATTTCTCGATATCCTCAAGCTGGGCGCTCATAAACTCGTAACGCTCGGAAACCTCTTTGTATTCCTCAATAGCGCCAACGTTTACATTGCCGAGGGCGCGAATTTTGCTCTTGATTTCCTGCAAGCTTCTGTGCGCCTGCTGATAATCCTCAATCACAATTTCAAGTGCTTCCGCCTCTGATTTTGTCAGCTGATACTCGTCAAAGAGCTTGTTTATTGCGTTTTCAAGCTGCTGCTCCATCTGAGCCTTGCGCTCCTCAAGACGTGCCAGCTCTCCGCTGATTTTTTCACGCTCAGCAGACTTTGAACGCTCCTCCGAGCGGAGCTGTGCGCTTCTTGCTTCGCATTTAGTACGTTCTGCAATAAGCGTTTCAATGTCACTCTTTGCGCTTGCGCCAAGCTCATGGAATTCCTTAGCCTGCTTTGAAAGCTCCTGAATTTTTATTTCAATTTCCTTATTTGCATTTTCAATTACCGCGATTTCATCGTTGAGGTCGTCCAGCCTGCCCTCATGGCTCGCCATACGGCGATTGAGGAGGTCAACGGCTTCCTTCTTCGCCTCAATGTCCTTTTCGAGAGCAAGGATTTCAAGATTTATCTTCGCCTCGGTCTGTGCAAGCTCCTCTTTCTTTTCTTCAAGCTTCTCCCTGCCGTGGGTCACAACGTCAAGATCAGCCTGCAATGAACCCATTTCCTTATTAAGCTTGTCGATCTCGGTCTGAGCTTCGTTTTTCAATGCTTCAAGGTCACTGATTCTCAGCGATGCCGACTTCTTCTCACGGCGCAGCTCTTCAAGAGCCGCATTAGCAGTGTCAAGCTTACCCTCGATAAGCGCAAGCTCGCTCTCCTTACGGATAACGTCCTCCTGCGTGCGTTTAAGGTCAGCCTGTGAAGCGTCAAGATCAGCCTTGACCGCCGAAAGCTCTACGCTCAATTTCTTATACGCTTCGTTGTCCTGCTCCTGCTCGGCAACGAGCTTTGCAATCTGCGAATTGAGCTTGTCCTTCTCATTGCTTCGGCTGAGGATACCTGCATTGTGTCCTCGC
>DNGF01000239.1:1035-4087 GCA_003486665.1 Oscillospiraceae bacterium | reverse complement strand
TTCGTCCGAACGTTCACAAGAGGCTTTCACCGCTGCGCCTCATTCTCTGCTGTGTCCGTTTCGGGTTACTTCTCCCGATAAACGCATTTTTCATGTGTCATTATATCACAAATTTGAAACAAATCAATATTTTTTTAGAAATTGCCGCCGTTCCAGCCCCACATATCAACCTCTTCATACTTAATATACACGTTTGAAGCGTCAATATTGAGAACATCGCCGAAAATTTCGCAGATTTTGGCGGTCAGTTTATTGGACTGCGAATAATCTATTCTGCCGAAAACCTTAACCTCAACATAGGCTACCGGTTTTGAATTATCTCCCTGGAACCAGAGTCGGCATTTATCCTCAAAGCTGAGCATAAGCCAGCGCTCGCTCTTGCCGGAAAGAATCGAAATAGCATTTCCGAGTTCACTTTTGAGCTTAAGCTCCTGTTCGGGAGAAATGGTCGAATTTGTTTTTGTCGAAATCATCGGCATAATAAATCATCCTTTCATCATTGATTTTATCTTGTTTCTGATGCGGACTTCGCCCTCATCGGCATCATCAATATCAAGAACCGCTTTTTCCATCGGACACATATCCGTCCCGGAGCGGTTGACTATATAAGCCGCCTTTTTATCATATGCAAAATTAACCCTTTTATCACTAAGGTATGCGGCGGCATACTCACTTGTTACCTGAGCATATATTTCCGCAACGCCGTATTTATATAAAAGCATCGCCGCGGCTTTTCCGATAACACGGTCCGCAACAGACGCGCCTTTAAGAAATTCGGGATCATCGTCTATCTTTTCAAGTATGGGAGCGACTCCCCTTTTCTCTGACATATACGTTCCCTTATCGCTCACGGCAGCGAATGTCACGTTATCTTTAAGAAGATTTTTTGCCTTTTCCGTTACGTTCAATTATAAGCCCACCTTTTTTCGCCGCATAAATTATCGGAGGAATCACCAAAAGCTGAAGTCCGATTCCGTAAATACCTTTAACGGTTGCCGTCAAGGCGGCAATTGCTCCGCCGCACTTGATATTTAACAGGTTTGCCGTAACAAAAAGCATAACGGCATAGAAAAGTCTGCCGGCAAGCATTGAGGCGACAAGCGTTATCAGTCCGCCAAGCTTTTTATTCTTCAGCCCTGCGTTGTGATAAAGCAATCCGCTCACAAGTCCGTAAACGGCAAGCTCGCCTATCATAAACGGTAATCTCGGCGTTGCAGGCATTCCTGTAATAAAATGGCTGATAAGCGGAGTAAGCATACCTATAAAGAAACCGTAATCTCCGCCGATAACGAAACCCGCCAAAAGCACCGGAATGTGCATAGGTAAGAAGACCTCGCCCGCCTGCGGAATTCCCGTCAGGTGGAAAAGCTGCGGCAAAACTATTCCGAACGCCAACATCAGCGCTGCCGTCGTCAGTCTTTTTGTTGATGAACCGTACTTCATAATAAACAAATACCTCAAAACACCATTGTTTCTTCTTGTATTTTACCGCAAAAACAATTATTTTTCAACCGCATTATGAATATCGGAAATATTTTTCTTGAAATTCATTTTTACATATGTTATTATAAATTTATTCAGCAGGATGAATTGAGGGATAATATGGTTGCGGAAAAAGAAAAAACAGAAAAGGTTCAGAAGCCTATAAAAAAATCGGAAAAATTCATTTGGTTTTTAGCTTCCGCTGCTATTGCAGCAGGAGGAAGCCTTTGCCACATAAACAATATACGGTTTAACATATGGATCAGCGTTGTATATTCGGCTTTTCTGCTGTTCACAATAATTATGGCAGCTCAGCGTACAAGCATTGAGCGTTTCGGCTATGCCGATGAGGAGGCTCCGACCGCTGACAAAACCAAATACGCCCTGACCTCGATCCTCTACTATATATTCATCATAATCGCGGTCGTGTATGCGTTCCTCGCGCTCTGGGTGTCCGGTGTTTTTTCAATATAAAAATCGGGTCTGTCGTTAACACAACGGCAGGCCCTTTAATTTTTGCTGTATTAAGACAATATCGCACAATTGATGTGTGAGAATTGAGCAGCAAGATTTTTCGTGCGGCTGACGGGAATAGCTCCCATCAAGGCGCACCGAAAATTATGCAGCTGCCTTAATAGTACCTCATAACTGCAACGACCTTGCCGAGGATCTCACATTCATCAACAATGATCGGCTCGTATGTGTCATTTTCGGGCTGCAAACGATAGTGACCGTTTTCCTTATAAAAGGTTTTACAGGTAGCTTCATCGTCAATGAGAGCGATAACTATTTCTCCGTTGCGCGCAAAAGGAGTCTTTTCGACAATTACAAGATCGCCGTCCAGAATTCCTGCATTGATCATACTTTCACCTCTGATATGCAGGCCAAAAAGCGGCTTATCTCTCGTAACCGTACCTGTATACGGAAAATATCCCTCAACCTCTTCCACCGCAAGAATAGGCGCACCTGCAGTTACGGTGCCGAGAATCGGAACCTGAGTAATATTCTCCGCCTGTCCCATTATTCTTATGGATCTTTTCAAAAGCGGATCTCTCTGAATATAGCCCGCCTGCTCCAGTGCATCAAGGTTCGACTGCACCGAGGAAGTCGAACGCAGANNCACGGCGGAATACCATCGGCACTGCGCTGAACAAGGAATTCATATATTTTACGCTGAGTTTCGTTAATAGACATATGCTCAACCTTCTTTCAAACTTTGTGCATCTGCATTATAACACATTTGTTCGGAAAAAGCAAACATTTGTTTGGCAAAAAATATAAAAAATTTCTCTTTATTTTTTTAAAATTTTGTGCTATAATTATATAAATGAATAGATTTGGAGTCGAATATGTTTAAAATTAGCAAAAAAATGGCATTTATAATGCTTTTCGTTATACTTTTTATCTCCCTCTTGGCAGCGAATGTTTCTGCGAGTAACGCCGCCGATACCGTAAAAGAGTTTTCCGACGGCGAAAAAGCTCTGATTTGTATTGCCCACAGAGGCGACTGGCACAGCTTTCCCGAAAATTCCGCAGAAGCGGTTAACGCCGCCGCAGAATATGATGCAGT
>DNGF01000239.1:0-1000 GCA_003486665.1 Oscillospiraceae bacterium | reverse complement strand
TCAAAAGCCTGTTGCATTGGCTGATGAAACGGTTGACCGAATGCTGACAGACGGCGAAGGCAATCCCGTTTCCGGCTTGGTTTCCTCTTTTACTCTCGCCCAGCTAAAGGAGCTTTATCTCAGAGAAAGCAACGGCGGCTCGGACAAAAAAAGAACCGAGTTCCGCATTCCGGAGCTCAGCGAAATTTATGAAGCGGCAAACGGCAGAACAGCAGTCATCGTGAACGTTAATGAAAGCGATTTTCAAGCCGTATATGATTATGTCAAGGCTCTCGGCAGGCTTGATGAAACTGTTTTCAGGATCGACGCTAAAGCAGCGCGTATTATTGAACTGACAAAGGATCTTGACAACATCACTGTTACGGGAAACTATCAGGGAAACATCATCTTCCTTGCAACATCGGCAGTAAAAGAATGTTTCAAGAATAAAATATATACAATAGAAATGGGCAGCACCAACGGCAACGGAGTTCTTTATGACAAATTCCTCATGAAGCGCTTTACCGGCAACAAAAGAGCAATGGTTTCCATGGTGCGCCGATGAAGGCCAAGCACAAGAACAAGTTTCAGATTTAATTAGAATCACTCATCATTTTTCATACTATGACTATTGTCTTCACGATATTGGTTTACTTTTGTGTACTGCTCTTGTTCAGTACCTTTACCTCTCGGCGGGCTAGCAACGAGACTTTCTATCGTGCCAACCGGAAGTCGCCCTGGTACATGGTCGCTTTCGGCATGATAGGCGCCTCGATCAGTGGCATCACCTTTGTCAGTGTGCCGGGCATGGCCATCCATTCCGACATGACCTACATCCAGATGTGCCTGGGATTCATCGTGGGTTATCTGTTGGTTGCCTTCCTCCTCTTACCTATTTATTATAAGCTCAATCTCACGACTATCTATAGTTTCCTGAAGATTCGGCTAGGGGAGCGATCGTACAAGACAGGTGCGTCCTTCTTCCTGCTGTCGAAGATGACGGGAGCCGCCGTACGATTCT
>DNGF01000195.1 GCA_003486665.1 Oscillospiraceae bacterium | reverse complement strand
ATTGCGTATAATTTTACTAATAGATTATATCGTAAATTTGCCTGTATGTAAAGAAAGATTTAAATAATATTTCCCAAAAAGTTCAAAAAAATGCTACAATATACTTGACTCTTGTGTTATAATAATATCGTTAAAAATGAAAACTGGGGTAAATTCATGAATTATACAGGAAAAATCTGTGACGGATGCCGAGAACCAATTGAAAACGGCGACGATATAGTTGTTTGCCCGATATGCGGAACACCTCAGCACCGAAGCTGTTATGAAAAAAATAATAAATGCGTTAATGAGTATCTTCATTCATCGGGATTTACATGGACGGACCCCGATGAGGAGAGGCGAAAGGCAGAGGCTGAGCAAGCAGCTCAGCAGGAACCGGAACAGACCGAACAGCAAGCTCCTTTTGCTCAGGCAACTCCGCAGAGCATGGAAGCCGTGTTTATGCGCGGAGTTCTCTATGATCCTAAGGATGATATCGGAGGAGCGACTGTCGGAGAGGCTGCGGATTACTTGCAGAATTCCGCCTCGCGGTATATTCCGAAGTTTATGCAGATGAAAAAGAAAAACAGAAAGCTTTCGTGGAACTGGGCTGCCTTTTTCTTCACACCTTTCTGGTTCTTTTACAGAAAGCTCTATAAGGCGGGAGCGGTGTTTCTTGCTCTCTCAATTGCACTGAGTCTTGCAATGGTATCTCAGAGCGAAATAGCATACGATGCTTATGAAAAAATGTCATCTGTTAAGAACGAAATAATTACTCTTGCTGTCGGCAAGGAGGAACTTTCAGAAGAGGAAAAAGCAAAGCTCGGAAATCTTTATGACGAGGCTCGAAAGATTGCGATAGATGCTTCTCCGACATTTGCGCTGATTCTCATTATACAGAATATTATTCCGGGCATAGCGGCGGCGCTTGTTGCGAACTTTTTGCTCAGGAAAAAAATGCTTAAGGTCATCAGTCTTGCACATGATGCTTCCAAAGAACCCGACGTTGTAAAGTATTCAATTATGCGAAGCGGCGGCGTTGCGATTATTATGCCGATAATTGCAATATTGGCAGATAGCTATTTGCCTATACTGCTGCTGAACATAGCATATAAAATAAATTTCTGATTTCAGGAGGACTTTTTATGAAAATCAAGAAAGCCATAATTCCCGCTGCAGGTCTTGGAACAAGAGTTTTGCCTGCATCAAAGGCTGTTCCGAAGGAGATGCTCAATATTGTTGACAAGCCGGCGATCCAGTACATCGTTGAAGAGGCTGCGGCGGCAGGAATTGAGGATATTCTCATCATAACAAACAGAGGCAAGGGCGTTATCGAGGATCACTTTGACCACAGCTACGAGCTTGAGGATAAGCTTGCAAAAAATCCGAGCAAGAAGAAGCTTTACGAAGATGTTCTTCACTGCTCAGATATAGCAAATGTTTATTTCCTTCGCCAGAAAGAAACAAAGGGTCTTGGCCATGCTATTATGTGTGCAAAGAGCTTTGTCGGCAACGAGCCGTTTGCAATTCTTTACGGTGACGATGTTATTATCAACAACGAATATCCCGTTACAAAGCAGCTCTGCGATGTTTTTGAAACCACCGGCAAGGGCGTTGTAGGTGTTAAAGAGGTTCCGAGAAAGGACGTTCCGAAGTACTGTTCGCTTGACGTAACTCATCATGAGGACAACCCGAAGGTTATGGATGTTCACAACATTATCGAAAAGCCGACGGACGATCAGATCATGTCGTGCTATTCAATTCTCGGCCGTGTCGTTGCACCTCCGCAGGTATTTGATTATCTTGCCGAGGATCTTGCAAACACTCCTGAGGGCGAAGAGCTTTATTTCACAGATACGCTTACCCGTCTTGGCAAAGAGGGCGATCTTTTGGCTCTTGACTTTGACGGTATCAGATATGATATGGGCAACAAGCTCGGTATCATGAAGGCTAACTGCGAGGTTGCTCTCAACCATGATGAAATCGGCGAGGATTTCAAGGCATACATCAAGGATCTTGCGGCAAAGCTCTGATAAACATAAATTAATTAAGGCGTTCACTCTCATCCGAGGGCGAACGCCTTTTTACGCTTTTATTTTTTATGCTTTTATATTATAATTCCGGCTTCTTTCAGCGAATTTGCAACCTGAACATCGGGACGAAGATAATCAAGATAATATTGATGATTATTTTTTTTCATCTCATAAATCAAATCAGGGCTGTGAAAAAGCGTGTCAACGTGTTTCATACATTCGTCAACACCTTTGAAGCTGAAATAATTTTTTCCGATTTCAAAGCTGCCGCTTACTTCATAACAGAAGCTTTCGTTGATGACAGCACGCGCGGCGGCAACATATTCTCCTGTTTTCCAGCCGATCGAACCGTGCAAACCGATGCTTCCGATACAGATATCCGAATTCTTCATCGTTTCCAGATAGTTTTCGCGCTTTGTGACCTTGGATGGGAGAATAAGCTTAGGACATAATTCACGCGCAAGCTCACTGTCATAGATCCCTGCGGTTGAGTTTTGAGGATATTCTTTTCTTAAAGCTTTTACAATTTCAATTCGTGTTGAATTTACGGCGTCAAGATTTTTCGACGAGGTTTGCAAGGAGTCCCAAAGTCGGGTCATAAACAGAATTTTCGGATCGGCGATTCTGTTCGGCAAGGCCTCAAAACGGTCATAGGTGAAATATTTCAACGGCTTTCTGCCGCGGAAGAGATTGACGGCTTCAAGCAATCTTTTTTCCGGATTATTATTAAAGTAAACGTTGCCGTTGCAGGTAACAAGGTAATTAAACCCCCATTTATAAATTTTGTTTGTCTGATTCGGGAAAAATTCTTTGTTGAGTTTATCCGAAAAGCTACGTTTAAAATCAAAATCGCATTCTTCGATGTATTTATCAATTTCGGCAGGTGAACGGAAGTTGTAACCGTCTGCCATATCATATGCTATTTTTGTATCACCGATAACTGCTTCCGCAATGCCTTCTGAGGGTAATTTTGCATTTCCGTTTATGCTAAGATGCGCTTTGCCCTGCTTTTCAAGCATGATAAAACCCGTA
>DNGF01000031.1:1601-2854 GCA_003486665.1 Oscillospiraceae bacterium | reverse complement strand
CGTTTTCGTTTCTTGCCGCTCTGCCTATCGTCTGAATAAGCGAGGTTTCACTTCTCAGGAAGCCCTCTTTATCAGCGTCAAGTATCGCAACAAGCGAAACTTCCGGAATATCAAGTCCCTCTCTCAAAAGGTTGATTCCGACAAGCACATCAAACTCGCCCAGCCGCAGGTCACGGATGATTTTCATTCGCTCTATCGTATCGACATCGTAGTGCATATATCGCACCTTGATGCCGAGATTTTCAATATAATCCGTCAAATCCTCCGCCATTTTCTTGGTGAGAGTCGTAACCAAGACGCGCTCTCCCTTATCAATTCTCATATTGATTTCCGATATAAGGTCGTCTATCTGACCGTCCGTCGGACGAACGGAAATTTCGGGATCAAGCAATCCTGTCGGTCTGATAACCTGCTCTGCGATCTGCACGCTCTTCTGACGTTCAAACTCACCCGGCGTTGCGCTGACAAAAATTTTCTGCCCGATTTTATTGTAAAATTCGTCAAAGGTCAGCGGTCTGTTATCATACGCGGACGGAAGTCGGAAGCCGAAATTGATAAGGCTGTCCTTTCTTGATCTGTCACCGCCGTACATACCCCTTACCTGCGGCAGAGTGACGTGCGATTCGTCAACAAACAAAACAAAATCATCGGGAAAATAATCAAGTAAGGTGAATGGCGGCTCACCCGGTTTTCTGCCGGACATTATCGCCGAATAGTTCTCAATTCCCTTGCAAAAGCCTGTTTCACGAAGCATTTCGATGTCGTATTCCGTCCTCTGCTTAATGCGCTGAGCCTCAATAAGCTTACCCTCGGACTGAAAGACCTTAACCTGCTCCTCCATCTCGGAGTAGATTTGTGTTATTGCCTTTTCCATTTTTTCCGGCGAAACAACATAGTGCGAAGCGGGATAAATCGCAACGTGAGAAAGCACATTTTTGACCTGTCCCGTCAGGGCGTTTATCTCGCTGATTCGGTCAATTTCGTCACCGAAAAATTCAATTCTGAAAGCGTTTTCGTTTGAATAAACCGGGAATATCTCAACAACATCGCCCTTTACCCTGAACTTGTTACGGGTAAAGCTGATGTCGTTCCTCTCGTACTGAATTTCAATCAGCTTTTTAATCAGCTCGTCACGGTTCTTTTCCATGCCCGTCCTCAGCGAAATAACCATGCTTCGGTAATCAATCGGGTCGCCGAGGGAGTAAATGCACGAAACGCTGGCAACGATGATGACGTCCCTGCGCTCGGAAAGC
>DNGF01000031.1:0-1574 GCA_003486665.1 Oscillospiraceae bacterium | reverse complement strand
GCGCGGAGGTCGCAGAATGGCGAAGCTTGTCAATCTCATCGTTTATCGCCGAATCCTTTTCTATATAGGTATCCGTTGTCGGGATATATGCCTCCGGCTGATAGTAGTCATAATAAGAAACGAAGTATTCAACGGCGTTCTTCGGGAAGAATTCCTTGAATTCGGAGCAAAGCTGGGCGGCAAGGGTCTTGTTGTGAGCAAGAACAAGAGTCGGTCTGTTCACCTTTTCGATAACCTTAGCCATGGTGAAGGTCTTGCCCGAACCCGTTGCGCCGAGAAGCGTCTGCTCCATATATCCTTTTTTGAGTCCGTCCGTCAATTCCTCGATTGCCTGCGGCTGATCGCCCATCGGCTCAAACGGCGAAACAAGTTCAAAATGATCCATTTCCGTACCTCCCGACTTTATTGTAAACATACCGCTTTATTATAACACACCGATTATAAAAAATAAAGGGTTTGAATTGCACTTTTCGTACAAATGTTTGGTAATTTTACAAAAATAGACCTCCCCTTGAAGCAAGGAGAGGAAAAACCAAGGTAGAACAGTAAAAGACCTCCCAAAGCTGAGAGGTCTTTTTATCCATATTTTATTACAGCAAACTTTCAAGTGTAACCGAGTCAAAATACTCATTCGTCATGTCGTTAAATTTCTCCCAAAGAGGCAGGGTCTTGCAGTCTTTCTTTCTCGGACATTCCTCGGCGTTGCACGAAAGACACGCAACGGGAGCGAGGTCGCCCTCTGCGGCACGGAGTATCTCCCCTGCCGTGTATTCGCTCGGCGATCTGGTCAGCTTATATCCGCCGCCCTTGCCGTGAACACCCTCAACGAAACCGTTCTTAACGAGCGATGGCATGATCTGTTCCATGTATTTTTTAGAGATATCCTGCCTTGCGACAACATCCTTCATCGGGATATATCCCTCGTCCCTATGTTCCGCAAGGTCGATCATAACCCTGAGTGCATATCTTCCTCTTGTTGAAATCATTTTAACAACCTCATTATGTTATTATTCAAAAAGTGCTGTTGAGAGATATCTGTCGCCTGTATCGGGGAGCAGTGCAACGATGGTCTTGCCCTCGTTTTCCTCGCGCTTTGCAAGCTCAATTGCCGCATAAACGGCTGCGCCTGCCGAAATACCTACAAGCACACCCTCGCTGCCGATAAGCTTACCCGTTGCGAATGCGTCCTCGTTTGAAACAGGGATGATCTCGTCATAAATCTTTGTATCGAGTACATCGGGAACAAAGCCTGCGCCGATACCCTGAATCTTATGTGAGCCTGAAACGCCCTGCGAAAGAACGGGTGATGAAAGCGGCTCAACGGCAACGACCTTAACCTCAGGCTTCTTCTCCTTGAGATATGTGCCGACACCGGTGATTGTTCCGCCTGTGCCTACGCCCGCAACGAAGATATCAACCTCTCCGTCCGTGTCCTCATAGATTTCCGGACCCGTTGTTTCATAATGTGCCTTCGGGTTGGAGGGATTGACGAACTGACCGGGAATAAAGCTGTTCGGATATTCCTTTGCAAGCTCCTCAGCCTTGGCAATCGCGCCCTTCATGCCCTTCGCGCC
>DNGF01000154.1 GCA_003486665.1 Oscillospiraceae bacterium | reverse complement strand
TGTTCATCCGTCTTTTTTATAATTATAACATAAAATTATTTTTTGTCTATATACAGTATGGAAAAATGTCGATTTTTATTGATATAATTCACTGTTCATGATATAATCGTTCGGTAATTTACAAGAGGGTGAGTAAATGTTAAAAGAAAGAGCGTCAGGTGTTTTGATGCACATATCTTCTCTGCCGTCAAGGTACGGTATCGGAGTTTTTGACGGCAACTGTACTTATTTTGCGGATAAGCTCAGCCGTATGAATTTCGGTTACTGGCAGGTGCTTCCGTTCAATCCTGTTGACGGATCAAATTCGCCGTATTGTTCATCTTCGGCTTTTGCGGGAAACTATATGTTCATTGATCCCGAACAGCTTTATAAGGACGGACTTTGTACCGAGGAAGAGCTTAACGGCAATATTTACACGGGCAGTCCCTACACAGCCGACTATGAATTTGCGTCCGAGAAAAGGCTTGCGCTTCTTAAATCGGCGTTTTCGAGGATAACTCCCGAACTGGCAGGCAAGGTTAAAGATTTTGCCGATCAAAATTCATGGCTTACGGATTTTTCGCTTTATATGGCGCTCAAGGAAGCGAACGGAATGGCTCCCTGGTGGAAATGGGGAGAGGAATACGCAAGATACGAAACGTTCATGAAAAAACACAGATATGATTTTGAAGAGCGTTCCGCATTCTGGCGCTTTGTTCAGTATATTTTTTATTCGCAGTGGAAAAAGGTAAAAAGCTATATTAATTCAAAAGGAATTTCCGTCATCGGCGATATGCCGATCTATGTTTCGATGGACAGCGCGGATGTCTGGGCAAACCGCAAAATGTTTTTGATAGATGATAAAACGCTTAAACCGCAGAAGATCGCGGGAGTTCCGCCCGATTATTTTTCCAAGGACGGTCAGCTGTGGGGCAATCCGCTCTATGATTGGCAGGAGATGGAAAAAGACGGGTATTCGTGGTGGCTTGACAGGATCGGAGCGGCAATAAGCACCTATGATGTTGTCCGTATCGACCATTTCAGAGCCTTTGCAAGCTTCTGGCAGGTTCCTGCCGAGAGTGAAACCGCGAGAGTCGGCGAATGGGCTAAGGGTCCCGGAATGAAGCTCTTTGACAAGGTGTTTGAGAGATTCCCGGATACACCGATTATTGCCGAGGATCTCGGCGTTTTCGGTGACGATGTTGTTGAGCTTCTGAAAAACACCGATTTCCCCGGCATGAAGGTCATTCAATTCGGCTTTGATGAAAGCTCCGATTCATCTCATCTTCCGCACAACGCCGTCAGAAATTCTGTCAATTATGTCGGAACCCATGACAACAACACGCTTCTGGGCTGGCTTTGGGAAGCCGATGAGGCTTCAAGACGCTTTGCGCTTGATTATTGCGGCTTTAAAGGAGAAAACTGGGGCGAGGGCGGCTACCGTTCCGAGAGCTGCCGAGCGATAATCGAAACCGTTTGGAAGTCTGTTTCAAACACGGCGATAATCGCATTTCAGGATCTGTGCGGATTCGGAAGCGATGCCAGAATGAATATTCCCGGCATAGCGGATAAGAATTGGCGCTTCAGAACAACTAAGGAAACAATAGATTCCGTTGACGAAGCATACTATAAAAAGATAAATCGCATATTCAAGCGGGATTATAAGGTTATATAAAACAATTTTTCACGGCACAGATTACTTCGTGCCGTGATTGTATATTTATTGTTTTGTTACATAAAGTTCCGATACAGAACATATGGGTACAAATTTGTTTCAATTGGTTACAAAAGGTTACAACGTTAACAAAAAAGTCATATTTATACAACATTTCTGTGGTATAAAAGTAACTGTTGAAAAAATAACAAGGAAGGTATATTATGAAGAAAAACTCTTTAATAAAGAGAATTGCACTTGTTTTTCTCAGTATTACAATGATTATCTGCTGTATTCCTTTTACGGCTTCGGCTGCTTCGGCAAACGAAAAAACCATTTTTGAGTTCTGTATCAAGGAGCTTAAGCTCAACACAGCCGGCGCCTGCGGCGTACTTGCAAATATTGAAGCCGAGTCGGACTTCAATCCGAATCTTTACGGTGACGGCGGCTACAGCTACGGAATATGCCAGTGGAATTCGGGCAGATTTGATAATTTAAAAAGATTCTGCAACAATAACGGCTACGATTGGAAAACTCTTAAGGGTCAGCTTTATTTCCTTAAATATGAGCTTACAAACAATAAGAGCGACACGGGCTACATCCTCGACAAGCTTAAGAATGTTCCGAATACGGCTCAGGGTTCATATACAGCCGGCTATGACTGGTGCTACTACTTTGAAAGACCTGCCAATAAAGCGGCAAAGTCCGAAAGCAGAGGCTACAATGCTCAGAAGTATTACTGGCCGGAGTTCAAGAATTACACTGTTCCGACCGAGTCTAAGCCGACTCCGGCTCCGTCATATAAGCTCGGCGATGTAAATTCGGACGGAAAGATAAATTCGCTTGACGCTCTCGAAATTCTTCGCTATTCAACAGGTGCGGTTAAGTTTACGGCTAATCAGCTCAAAGCAGCCGACCTTGACAGGGATGGAAAAGTAAATTCGGGCGACGCACTTATCGTTCTTTCAATTTCAACAGGAAAGACAAGTACGGCAGCGTATTGATTAAAAAAAACAGCCAAAGGACAAATCGTCTTTTGGCTGTTACTTTTTGTGTATTTTTAATAGGTATCCGAGAACGGAGTGAAAAGCTTTCCGTATTTGAACTCTATCGGCTCACGGAACTGTGACGAACGGTAGACGCTCAGAACCATGCCTATCGCAATGTAAATACATAGATTGGATGAGCCTCCGGCGCTCATGAACGGAAGCGTGATTCCGACAACGGGGAGAAGCTTAAGTACCATGCCGACATTGACGACAACCTGAGTAATAATCATAACCGCAACGGCGCTGCAAATAAGCTTGCCTGTGACCGATACGGCCTTTTTACCTACAAAAAGAATTTTTATCGCAATGGCAAGCAAAAGACCCAGAACAACGATACATCCGACAAATCCAAGCTCTTCGCCGACAACGGTAAAGATCATATCGTTTTCGCTTTCGGGAACAAGTCCGTTCTGCGTATATGTTCCGTTGAAAAGACCTGTGCCGAATGCGCCGCCGGAGCTGACGGCGTTCATTCCGCGCTCCTGCTGGAAAATAACTTCGTTGTACGTTGCTTCGGTCAGATTGTTCGGAGCGTAAATTGCCGTAAATCTCTGCTTCTGAAAGTCTGAAAGAACCTCAAACCATGCAATCGGGGCAAGCAGCGCAACGGCACCGATTCCGAAGAGAAAGTAACGCAGCTGCAAGCCTGCCATGAAAAGCATGCCGATCGTGATGAACATGAAAACAAGCGCCGATCCCATATCACCGGTCAGAACAACAAGTCCAATCGCGATCATCGCGTGAATTCCGAGCAAAATAACGTTTTTGATTTTGTTGATTTCGCTTCCGACAGTGTCAAGATGAACGGAAAATGTAATTATGAATCCGATTTTCAGAAGCTCGGACGGCTGAAAATAGAAGCTGCCGAGTTTGATCCATGAAATAGCGTCATCACGTCCTTCGGGCGAGCTTCCTATGACGAAAAGAGAAAGCATTAAGCCAAGACAAACGACCGCGATTATCGGCCAAAGCCGCGCGACAGCCTCATAGTCAAAATACGATATAACAAGGGAAACGCATATACCCATAATGACGGCAAGAAACATTGTCTTCGCATCTCTGGAAATGATCTGATCCTCTGTCAGGTTAACTCGTGTCGCACTGTAAACCATAACGGTTCCTATTGCCGAAAGGATCATGCAAAGTCCAAGAAGAATCTTGTCTGTTCCCTTGATAAAGTCCTTTAACCAATATACAATTTTTCCCATTTTTTCACCTCCCGCGGATACTCATTTTATTATATATGTTATCGCCGAGTTTTTCAAGTTTTTATTTGACTTTTTATATTTAAGTGTTATAATTAAATAAAATAAATCGAATATTGCGAAACGCCCTGACGCTGAATTTATTAAGGCGAAAGAAACGTTTTGTGCGATTTTGCCGTATTCTTCATTGGATGCGGTTTTATTATGAAAAGTTTTGTACTTTACGGAAATTTGGGGACAATGTGTGATTTCAACAGAAATTACCGTTTAGCATGGGCTCCTCCTCCGGGTAGCGAAGCGGCGCGACGGTAGTGAATGAACGTCCGGTGGACGTTCAGAGCCGGAGCGAGACGGTGGCTCGGAGAGCCGGTAGGGATAAAGATTAAATAATTCAATAAATTT
>DNGF01000222.1:2971-9629 GCA_003486665.1 Oscillospiraceae bacterium | reverse complement strand
TTGCAGACGTCCGCTCACGGAATCTGAGCTGACACAGCGCCTGCGGCGTGGCTTTGTGCCGTGCTGAAAGGGGCGCTCAAAATTGGACACTATGGTTGAGATCATCAGCAAGATGCTTGCCAACAACAAGTTCTCTGCCATCAAGGAAATGCTCAGCGAAATGAATGTCGTTGATATTGCCGCCTTGATCGAGGAGATGGAGCCGGAAAACCAGGTTCGCCTTTTCCGCTTGTTGCCCAAGACATCATCGGCTGATGCTTTTTCTTATTTACCCGGCGATATTCAGGGTAATATCGTTGACGCAATTACAAATTCCGAGCTGGAATTTCTTATGGAGGATATGTTCCTCGACGATGCGGTTGACTTCCTTGAGGAGGTTCCGGCGAATGTAGTAACCCGTGTGCTTGCACACACAAAGCCGGAAACAAGAAAGCTCATTAATAAATTTCTCCAGTATCCCGAAAATTCGGCAGGCAGTATCATGACTATCGAGATGGTTTCTTTCCCGGAAACATTTACGGTTAAGCAGGCGATCGAGATGATCAGAAAAACCGCTCTCGATAAGGAAACGATTTATACCTGCTACTGTATGGACGATAAGCGCAAGCTTGTCGGTACCGTTCCGCTTCGCAAGCTTATCGTTGCGCCTGAGGATCAGATAGTTAAGGATATCATGGAGGATGACGAACAGCTTATTTTCGTCAACACAATGGACGACCAGGAAGAGGTTGCGGCAATCGCTAAGAAATACGACTTGCTTTCAATTCCCGTTGTCGATAAGGAAGAAAGACTTGTCGGTATCATCACCATCGACGATATCGTTGACGTCATCGAAGACGAGAACACAGAGGACTTTGAAAAGATGGCTTTGCTGTTGCCCTCTGAGGACTCATACCTGAAAACGGGTATTTTCACTCTTTATAAAAACCGAATCGTGTGGCTTCTTATCCTCATGGTTTCGGCAACCTTTACGGGTCAGATCATCGAGGGATTTGAAGATAAGCTTTCAATGATCGCGGGACTTACGGCTTCTATCCCCATGCTTATGGACACCGGCGGAAACTGCGGCAACCAGGTTTCAACCCTTGTTATCCGTGGACTTGCCCTCGGCGATATTCACATCAAGGATTTCTTCAGGATTATCTGGAAAGAAATCCGAGTTGCCGTTCTCTGCGGCTTGACGCTTGCCGTTGTCAACTACGCGAGAATGTGGATCATCAAGCTTGTAACGCACAATGATATTTCAAGCAACACGTTTATCGTTGTTTGTCTTGCAATGATCTGTGCGGTTATCGTTGCCAAGGTGATAGGCTGTGCATTGCCGATTTTGGCAAAGCTTTTGCACCTCGACCCTGCGCTTATGGCAGGACCGATGATCACAACGATTGTCGATGCGCTCACATTGCTTATCTACTTCGGCTTCGCAACCCTCTTTATCAACGGCGGACTGCTGGTTTAGAGTTAAGACGGTAACGCATAAAGTAAAACAGAATAAATTAACGGTGCTGTTTCTTCGGAATGATGAAACAGCGCCGTTTCCTTTTTATATTCGGTTCTCAATTTCCTTTATTACGACGCTCGGTTTAACGTCCATTTCATCGCATATTTTGAAAAAGGTTTCAAGTGTAGGCTTACGCACGCCGCGTTCAATTGCGCTTAAATGCGTTCTGCCTATATCGGCAAGACCGCTGACGACCTCCTGCGACAGATTTTTCTTTTCTCGGAATTCCTGAATAACTTTTCCGACAATTATCGGGTCCAACATCGAATCACCCTCCTTAATAGAATTTTATCTAAAAAAAGAGGAAAATATGAATACATATGTTGACAAATGAATACAAATGTGTTAGTATATTGCCGTTCTGTTATTATTCTTTTGAAAGAGGGCGATGAAAATAGAGAATTCTTGGAATATATTTTTTGCAATCTATATTGTTTTGATTGTAATAGTGGGTATTGCTTTTTTCTATCTGATACAGAAAAGGAAAGCCAGAATGAAAAAAGCCGCTTATTATCAGGCTCCTGCCGCAAGCAAAGGAAGCGGTCAAACAGCGGCAAAAACAAAAAGACCTGCACATTCGGAAAGATATTTGAGCTACTACAACAATATCGGAACCATGAGCTTCCAAGAGCTTGACCGAATGTGTGACGCTTTGGGTGAATATTATGACGATGTATCGGAGCTGGAGGGCTTAATCGGAGTAATGAGAAAAAACCAAGGAAGAACAATGAACAACGATGACAGGGCAAAAATAGCGGAATGCCGCAATCAGCCGATTCCGAACTGCCCTTACGGCTGCCGAACATACGGCGAAGCCTGTGACCTTGTTAATAAAGCATATGACGATAAAGAATATTGGAATTATATAAACAAGTAATTTTGGGGAGGTAAAAAACAATGGATGATAAAAAGTCTATAAAGGATTTTCTCTTATCCAAAATAGGAAGATTTGTTATGATTGTGTTAGGCTATGTTATTATTCTCGGAATAATATATGTAGGTATTGTCAGCGGTACGCAGTTTATATACTGGATCATGGTGCTTCTTTGCGGCTATTTCGGTTGGCGTGCGCTCAACAGAATAACTCCGGATATGTTCCTCATTATGAGCATAGGAAAATGGGGAATATACTATCTGGTAAAGGGCATTCTTTCGATTTGCATAGGCGTTTTTGCAGCACCGTATCAAATCAGCAAGATGATTGTAAACAAGCTTTCAAATACATAACGGATGTGGTAATATGATAATATATTTTTTCAGCGGTATCGAGGTAGCATTCTTTTTAGGCGCGGCAATTGTAATAGCTGTAGTTACGGGATATTCTGTCGGAGAGGTTTTTCTTTGGGTTTCCGAACACTCAATATATTTTTGTTTAGCATCTGTTATTTTAACATTAATAGTTGCTATCATTTATTATCACATGGAAAAAGATCCGTGTATGGCATGGTCAATGTTTGCGAATGCTCCATTGATTCCTGTGATTGTGATTTTAGGAATATCTAAGATTGTAGAGATGTTTAAAGAGGATATAGGAATTGGAATTATCGGTTTTCTTCCGACGGTACTTTTGGCAATGGTTCTTTTGGCTGTCTTTCTGCTATTGATGATATTCGGAATGTACGGGCTGTCGGGCTTTAGGGAATACGATGACGACAAAAGCTCAGACACATGGCGCTTTTTCAGGGCGCTGATTGTCTGTATTATTCAAAACATTATATTGTTAAATTTTTAAATAGCATACGAGAAAAACCGCACCGAGGCGAAAATCTTCGGTGCGGTTTTTTCGGTGTAATTTGTTTTGTCGTTTTTAATCCAAATCTATTGCTTTTCCGAGGTCGAATGAATAGATTACCGTGCCGCGGATTTTTTTGCCTGTGCATTCGTGCAAGGCAAATTCGTACATTTTAAGCTGATTTATATATCGGCTTTTCAGCATATCTTCATCCGTTCGGCGGTCAGTCTTGTAATCAACTATCACAAGCTCTCCGTCCTCTTCAAACGCGCAGTCAACATATCCCTGAACAACGATCATTTCGTCAGCCGTGTTTTCGGGAATGTCGGGATATATGTCGCCGGCACGCACGCCGACAGTAACCTTTTTCTCTCTCAAGAGAAGAGGGGATTTTTTTATCCTTGCCGCGATATCGCTTTTAAAAAATTCACCAAGCTTGCCGCGTTCGAGAATCTTCGCTTCATCCTCGGTCAGGTGATGCTCTCGGACCATGCGCTCAATCTGTTCGTCAACGTCAAAATGCTCAGCCTTATAGTCGAAAAACTCCATGAATTTGTGCGTTGCGGTACCTCTGTTTGCCGGATTCATGCCGCTTTTGCTCAAAAACTGCGGCTTTTCGGCGGCAAAATATTCGGTTGAGAATTCAGAACCCTCAAGATCGGACGGCGCAACCTTTGCCATGATGCCGGCAAGGGAGGAGTAAGGATATTTATATTCTGTCCTTTTCTTTATTTCTTCCGTAATTTCGGGACTCGGCGCAAATTCTTCATCAGCTGATTCGTGCGCTTCGGGGGAAGAAATGCTGTCGATTTTTTCAAAGTGCATATGTGCGCTTGACGGCAAGGAAGAGCGCGCGTTCTCTCCCCATAACGGGGCGGCGTCGGGATGGCGGATAAATCCGAGCAGAAGCCAGTCGGCCATGGAAGCCTTTGAAAGCAACGCATACGGCATGATGGCTTTTTCTGAACCAAGCTCGCTTCCCGCGGCAGCCAGCTTCTTGTCGGGATTATTGTACCGCGTGACGCAGATAAGCCTTTCCTTTGCCCTTGTCATTGCAACGTAGAGGACTCTCATTTCCTCACTGCGGCCGGAGATTTTTTCGGCGAGATCCAAGGCGACTTTGCCGACGGTTGGGTATTTGCACTTGCGCTTTGAGTCGCGGCAGACGAAGCACAGACCCAGATCGGGATGATAGGAAGCAACGCTTCTCGCATAATCGTCGTTGAACTTTGCATTGAGATCGGCAAGAATACAAATCGGGAATTCAAGACCCTTGCTCTTGTGTATCGTCATTATGTGAACGACATCTGCGGCTTCGGACACATCGGCGGCGGATTCGAGGTCGCTGTTACGGCGCTGAACCCTGTCAATAAAGCGGATAAATCCCGAAAGACCGCGCTTGCCGCTCTCCTCGTACTTTTCGGCATACTCAACGAGCATATTAAGATTTGCTTTGCGGCGCGAGCCGTTCGGCATCGACGAAACAATTGCTTTGCAGCCTGTTTTTTCGTACATTTCTTCAAGAAAACGGCCGCAGGGCAGGGTTGCGCTGAGCATACGAAGCTCGTCAATTTTTTTCAGAAATCCGATACATTTTTCGTTTCCGTTGTCCGCCGCCTTTCTTATGCAATGATAGATCGGCTTTTTGCGTTCGTCAATTCGCATTTCCGCAAGTTCATCGGGCGTAAAGCCGAAAATCGGAGAGAGAAGAACCGCGAGCAAGGGAACGTCCTGAATCGGGTTGTCTGTAATCCTCATCAAGCTGAGCATTGTGCTGATCTCAGGCGAAGCGAAAAATCCGCTTTTACTCTCAACATAGCATGGAATAAGGTTGGCGGAAAGCACTTTCTCGTAAATTTCGGCTTTCCCGCCTCCTGCAGAGCGCAGAAGAATACAAAAATCACGGTATGAAGCTTTGCGGTACCCGTTTTTGTCCTTGACTTTCATTCCGCTTTTGAGTATTTCATTTATTTTGTCGGCGATGAACTGCGCCTCTGTTTCACGGCCGACATTCTCATCCATATCGCCGAGAATATACATTTCCGCTTCGGGAAAATCGCAGTCCTCGTAATCAGCCGCCGCAACGAGCCGTTCATTTTCGTTATAATCGACCGAACCCATTTGACGCGACATTATCTGCGAAAAAAGGAAGTTGACATTTTCCGTTACACCCGAACGGCTTCTGAAATTTCGGTCAAGGGTAATTTTTGCCGGATAGTTGTCCGTTTCAAAATCATCGAGTGCGTCACGGCGCGAGAGAAATATCTCCGGCATCGCCTGACGGAAACGGTAAATGCTTTGCTTTACATCGCCGACCGTAAACATATTTGCTTCATTGCGCGATACAGCCCAAAACAGGGTGTTTTGCAGGTCATTAATGTCCTGATATTCGTCAACGAGTATTTCGTTAAACCGCTCGGAAAATTTTTCGGCAAGAGGGGTTTTTGCCGCGTTGCCGTCCTCATCAAAATTTACAAGAAGCTTCAGCGCAAAGTGGCATATATCGGAGAAATCGTAACTGTTTGCGCTTCTCTTTTCTTCATCGAGAATCTCTTTGTAACGCTTTACGGCGCCGATAAGCTTTTCGGCAATGGGGCGCAGATAAGCGGTATCGGCTTCGTTCTCACTCTCAGACGCGCAGAAAAGCGGAACAAGCTTTTTGAGCTGAGCCGAGATAATTTCTTTCTGCGCCTTGATCGTTTCCGATTGGAACGAGGAGTAGTGTGCAGGTAAACGTCCGAAGCTTCCGACCGAGGCGGAACAGACGGCGTTCCTTATCTCGTCCCATGAGCCGCTTTTGAGTATTTCCGCAAGCTCATCAAACGCTGCGGAGGCTTTCTGAATTCCTGCCCCGTATTTTTCTTCGACAATCGGATCGTCCTTGCATAATTCGAACATTTTTCGGAAAAGCGAACGGCAGTATTCGATTGCCCGATCGGAATAGTTGATGATAATTTTTCCCCAAACGTGTTCGCGCAGAGGTGCTTTTGAGTGATAAGCATTCACGAGTTCGTCAAGAAACGCTTCGGGTCTTGCGAAAGCCATCGAATCGTTATGAAGCTTGCAGATCAGATTCGTGAGCGCGCTGTCGTCCGTGCCGTTTGCCATAATTCCCAAAAGCTCGGTAAATTCGGGCGATTTCTCTTTGTAAAGCTCGTCCATTACCTTTGAAACCGCGTCATCGCGCATAAGCGCAAGCTGCGAGTCGTCAAGAATGCCGTAGTCGGGCAGAACATCAATATCATGGAAATTCTCGCGCACAATGTCGTTGCAGAATCCGTCTATCGTGCTGATTTTCGCATAAGGGAGAATCAGCGCCTGCTGTCTTAAATGGCTGTTGTCGGGAGTCTTGTCAATTTCTTCGGTCAGAGCCTTGTATATTCGCTCTTTCATCTGCGCGGTCGCCGCTCTTGTAAATGTCACAA
>DNGF01000222.1:0-2916 GCA_003486665.1 Oscillospiraceae bacterium | reverse complement strand
CGGGGCAGGGCTTTTCTTCGTCTTTCAGCCTTTCGATAACGCGCTGAACCAGGACGGCGGTTTTGCCCGAACCTGCTGCGGCGGAAACAAGGATTGAACCGTCGCGCGAGTCAATAGCTTTTTTCTGTTCTTTCGTCCATTCAGGCATCTTCGCCACCTCCCAGCTTTTGCAGGCTCTCGGAATGACCGAGGCTTGCTATTTCTCTTGTCGGAGTGTTTTCGTCAACAAGGCATACGTCTTTGTAGTCGCAGTATTTGCATACGTCATTGTACGGACTCTGGCTGTTTGCCGAGTGAGCCGGCATGACGTGAATAATTCCTTCGTGCAGATTTACCGCCATTTTTGCAAGAATTGCTTCGCAGCGCTTCATCAGAAGATCCATTTGCTTAATTGATATCAGTGTCCCTGTGTTTGTGCCGTCCTTTTTTATCGAGGCAGGAACAAACATTCCGCTTGTGCTGTTGTCCATCATATAAATAACGCGGCTGTCGTCAAGGATCATTCCGTTCATTTTGGAATTTTTCAGCTTCTTTTTTTCAACGGCGCTTTCATCCTCATCGCGCTCAACGTCAACAAAGGGAGCGTTGACGGGCATATACAGAATTCCTGCCGGAGTGATGTTTTTGTAATCCCTGAAGCCGTTCTTCCAAATGGCAAAGAGGTAAATAAGCATCTGCATATTGAGTCCGTAAAAAACCTCGTTGAGGTCGAATTTCTTTCCGCCGGACTTGTAATCAACCACCCTGACATAGCTCGCTCCGTTTTGCTCGGCAACGTCAACACGGTCAACAGAGCCTTTGAGCTTCAGCGTGCCGCAGTCGGGCAGGGGAATCGTATAGGTGTCAACCTCGCCGTCGCTGTCGATGCTGAGTTCAAATGCAACCGGTATAAAATCGCTGACTTTAAATTCCGCAACAAGTCGGTCAACAACCTCGCAAACCGTCAGTCCGAGCTGGCGGAAAAGATATTCGAATCTGTCGCCCATATCTTCGCCGGAGGTCAGGTTATCCTTTAAATACTCTTCAAGCACGGCAATAACGCGGCTGTCGCGCTCGCTCTTCTCCATTTTGCATAGTTCGTCACTGCCGCAGTCGGAGATCAGCTTTTCAAGTATATAGTGTATCGCCGTACCCTTTTGCATCGGGTCAAGCTCGGCGGTCTTTCTCGGCTGAGCGTTCAAGCCGTATTTACAGAAATATTCAAACGGACATTTGTGATAGACCTCGGTTCTTGAAGCCGACATATACATATTAAGCCCGAAAAGCCTTGTCGCCGTTTCCCTGTCTTTTATCCGATATTCCTCTTTATTAAGGCCTCTTTTGAGGGCGGCAAGACGGTCAGAATATCGCGAATCGGTTTCAAAATATTTTTCAAGCGAGCTTTGCAGAGGACTTCTCGTCTGTGCCGATTCCGCCATTACATTAAACGCGCTTTCGGCGCTTTCTATACGGTCAAGCCCGTTCAGATCTACCGTGTCGATAACGGTTAACTCAGGGAAAAGCTTTTTCATCTGCACAACGATTTCAGACGGCGAAACCTGCGAGCCGTTGATATCTTTGCGGAGATAGGTGACGTAGAGCCTGTCTGTGGTCGAGCAGAGGGTATTATATGCGATAAAGCGTTCCTCTATCATTTTTTCTTCAAAGCTGTCGTCGGTTTTCAGCTCCAGCTCGGCAAGCTCACGGCGCTCATTCTCCGAGAAAATTCCGTCTGAATTCGGAATCATCGGGAACACACCGTCATTCATGCCGACGGCAAAAACGACTTTCGGAGCCGACGTCTTGATCCTGTCGGCACTGCCGATCGTAATTTCATCTATTCCCTGCGGCATATCGCCGACAGAATAGGTTGAAATAAGCAAATCAAAAAGATCCCTGAATCGTGACGGAGTGAGCTTTACATTTCTAAGCGACTCGGCGATTCTGTCGAGCATTTCCATGAGCAAGGACCACACTCTGTCCTGCTCGGCGGCAAGCTCAGGCTGTGAATTGCTGTAAAGATTGACGGCAAGCTTTTTCAGGTTTTCGGCAACATTCATGTCAACGAGCAGGCTGTATATTGCCCTTGCCGCATCGGGTGATGTGATCGTTCTGAGCTTTTTTCTGAATTTATCCAGGGGAGCCGTAAGGCGAATTCGGATATCGTTCAGCTCCTTAAGCTCGGCGATATCCTTTTCGAGCATCTTTTCGCCGAGTCCGTTGGGGTGAGCCGTCCACTCATCAAGCCACTTTTGACCGTTTATCTTCCACATCAGCGCGTAGTTTTCAAGCCTTGATATTTCTTCGATATCAAGATCGGTCAGCGCTGTTTTTGCAAGGCGCATAAGCGCGTCCGTGGAAAAGCCTGAGGTGCCTATTTCAATTGCGCTTCTTACAAATTCAATAAGCGGCTCGGAGGTTATCGGCTGACGTTTATCTTCAAAGACGGGAACTCCGTTTTTGATAAGGGCATTGCGAATCTGCCTTGAGTAGTTATCCTCACTGCGCGAAATAACGGCAATGTCGCGGCAGCGCAGTCCCTCGGTTCGAATAAGTTTCTTTACCGTGCAGGCTACGAATTCACATTCGCTTTCAGTATCTTCTGCGGAACAGAGCGTAATTTTTTTTGTTTTTTCTTTATACTCATCGGCTTCTGCGGAATAAAGTCCCTTTTCAAGCGTATCAAGCTCCGGATCGGTTTCACCCTCTCGAATAATCTCCAAGGGCTTTGCAATATCGACTCCGCAGGACTGCGCTCTGCGGATAAGCTCCCGCTTTGTCCTTGATGTGTGGGCGAGCGCACCGAACTTGTCGTTCGATTTGTCCGTGCAAAGCGTAATCCAGACATCCGCCGAGCGGCGCATTATTCTTTCGAGAACGGCATATTCCTGAGCCGTAAAGCCGCGGAATCCGTCAACGAAAACCTCCGCTCCGTTA
>DNGF01000171.1:4535-4857 GCA_003486665.1 Oscillospiraceae bacterium | reverse complement strand
GATGCAAGACCTTTGGCAGACAATAAGTCTGTCAAAGGTTTTTTGTTACAAAAAAAGGAGGTCATTTTTTGAAGTATTATCTTGAAAATGCGGATGAAGTTCTTTCACAGACAGGCAGCTCCGAAAAAGGACTCAGCTCCGGCGAAGCGGCAAAGCGACTTGAGAAAAACGGCAAAAACAAGCTCAAGGAAGCCGAAAAAGAAGGTCTGTTCAAGAAATTCATCAACTCACTTGCCGATCCGATGATTATTATGCTTCTTGTTGCGGCAGCCATTCAGGGCGTTGTTGCAGTTATTGAAGCCGGCGGCAAACCTACAGTAAG
>DNGF01000171.1:0-4498 GCA_003486665.1 Oscillospiraceae bacterium | reverse complement strand
TCTTGTTATTCTCGTTGTTGTTATCATCAACACAATAATGGGTCTTGTTCAGGAGAGCAAAGCAGAGGCGGCGATGGACGCTCTTATGCAAATGACGGCGGCAACATCAAAGGTTCTGCGTGACGGCGAGGTTGTTGTTCTCAAGAGGGAAGACATCGTTGTAGGCGATATTGTTCTCTTTGAAGCCGGCGACGCTGTTCCTGCCGACTGCCGAATTCTTGAATCTCACTCAATGAAGGTTGAGGAAGCGGCACTGACCGGAGAATCCGTTCCCGTTACAAAGATGGTTGACGTTCTCATGCTTAAGGACAGCTCTAAGGACGTTGCTCTCGGCGACAGAAAGAATATGCTTTACAGCGGTTCAACGATCGTTTACGGCCGCGGTAAGGCTGTTGTTACAGGCACGGGCATGAACACCGAGATGGGTAAAATTGCCGATGCTCTCAGCACGGCGGAAAAAGAGGAAACTCCGCTTCAGAAGAAGATGGGCGAGCTTTCACATTTCCTTACAAAGCTCGTTATCGGCATCAGCGTTCTCGTTTTCGTTGTCGGCGTTGTCGAAACGCTTGTGCTTTCCGGTGAGCCTTTCACATGGAAGCTTCTCGGCGAATCCTCACTTAATACATTCATTGCGGCTATCGCACTTGCAGTTGCCGCCATCCCGGAGGGACTTCCTGCGGTTGTTACAATCATCCTTTCAATCGGCGTTACCGCTATGAGTAAGCGTCAGGCGCTTATCAGGAAACTGACCGCCGTTGAAACTCTCGGCTGTACGCAGATCATCTGCTCGGATAAGACAGGTACTCTCACGCAGAACAAGATGACCGTTGTTGATCACTACGGCGAGAACGAGGAGCTTCTTGCAAAGGCAATGGCTCTCTGCTGTGACGCCGAGATCGACGCAAACGGCAAGGTTACGGGTGAACCGACAGAGGCGGCTCTTGTCGCTTACGCATATTCGCTCAATATGCACAAGAACGACCTTGTTGCCGCTATGCCCAGAATCGGAGAGGCTCCGTTTGACTCAGGCAGAAAGATGATGTCAACCGTACATCAGTCAGCTGACGGAATCGTTCAGTACACAAAGGGCGCACCCGATGAAATCCTCAAGAAGTGCAAGTTTGCTCTTGTCGGCGGCAAGGTTGTTGAGATTACAGACGATATCAAAACCGCCGCACTTAAGGATAACAAGAGAATGGCAGACAAGGCTCTGAGAGTTCTTGCCTGTGCATATAAAAATTACGATTCCGCTCCTGCGGACTTTGCTCCCGAAGCACTTGAAAACGATCTTATCTTTATTGGTCTTACGGGCATGATCGACCCGGTCCGTCCGGAGGTTAAGGCTGCTATTGACGAGTGCCGTCAGGCAGGTATCCGTCCCGTTATGATCACGGGCGACCATAAGGATACAGCGGTTGCAATCGGCAAGGAGCTTGGCATTATCACGGACGCTTCCCAGGCTATCATGGGTGCAGAGCTTGATAAGTTCAGCGACGAGGAGCTTAAGGAAGAGGTTACGAAGTATTCCGTTTATGCCCGTGTTCAGCCCGAACACAAAACTCGCATAGTCAAGGCATGGAAGGCTCGCGGAATGGTAACAGCCATGACAGGCGACGGCGTTAACGATGCTCCGTCAATCAAGGCAGCCGATATCGGTATCGGAATGGGTATCACGGGTACGGACGTTACAAAGGGTACTTCGGACATGGTTCTTGCCGACGATAACTTTGCAACGATCGTAAACGCCGTTGAAGAGGGCCGAAAGATCTACGACAACGTTCTCAAGGTTCTCCAGTTCCAGCTTTCAACGAACCTCAGTGAAGTTATCATCATGTTCATCGCTTCGATTCTTCACTTTACGATTCTTTCCCCCGTTCATCTTCTTTGGATCAACATGGTTACGGACTCGCTTCCGGGTCTTGCACTCGGCATGGAAAAGGCTGAGGGTGATATCATGAGAAGACGTCCGCGTTCAACAACGGACGGTATTTTCTCAGGCGGCGCAGGCGTTGATATGGTATGGCAGGGCGTTTACCTTGCAATTATTGAAATTGCCGCATACGTTATCGGTTACTGGCTTGAGCCGGTCGGCGGCGGAGCGCACAGTCTTGCAGGCTTCTTCAACGGACAGGAGTGTGTCAACGCAATGGCAATGGCATTCCTCACAGTTAACTTTGCGGAAATGATGTGTGCCATCAATATGCGTTCGCGTCAGGCTTCAATCTTCTCGGCAGACATGATGAAGAAAATGAACTGGTGGCTTGTAGGCGCATTCTTTGCAACAACGGCAATGACGCTCGCCGCAATCTATGTTCCCGGACTTTGCACCGTATTCGGAATCGAACCCGGTACATTCAGCACGGAAGAGCTTCTCATTTCTTTCGGTCTTGCACTTTCGACTATCCCCGTATTTGAGATAGGCAAGGCTATCAGAAGAGCAGTCAACAAGAAAAAATCCGCTTAAACGTTGGAAAATCTATAAAAAAATACCGTCGGTGAACAATAGTTCATCGGCGGTTTTTCTGATTATTCGTCATCTGTTTCTTCAAACTCGGTCAGTTCTTCCCAGTCCTCCAAGCTTCCGCAGCGCTTTCGGTAGTCGTGTCCACCGTCAACCGCAACAGCACCGCATTTGCAGAACTTAAAATCATGAGTGCTTACGCTTTCAATGACATCTCCGCATTTTTTACATCTGATCATATTTCTTACAATCTTTTCCATATGATTTTCTCCTTATTTTTTTGCCGTGAAAAACAGACGCGGCATCTTTAGTATAATTTTTCCGTTATCCCTGTGAGGGAAGTTTTCAGCGATTATCTCAGTCAGATCGGCAATGAATTCAGGTCTTTCCTTATCCGACAGCATATCGAGATACGGGCGCAGTCCGCTGCCCTTGTACCATTCGATAACACCGCCGTGTGATTCCACCGTATGATAATATGTTGTTTCCCAGATGTTGAAATTCTTGCTGAGTCCGCTGAGAATGTCGTAATAATCCTCCGGCATAAGATTGTGAAAATTGTGTATTGACGAAAGCTTCTTCCATTCAACGGTGTTGACAAGCAAATTCAGCAATCTGTAAAACGGCCCTTTTTGAATATACGGGATCTGAACCGCAAGAACACCGCCGTTTCCGAGCTTATCAAAAATCGCAGGAATCAAAGATTCGTGATCCGGAATCCAGTGAATACAGGCGTTTGAGAAGATCAGATCAAATTTTCCGTCAAGCTTATCAAGATCATCCGGCATACAGCTTTGTTCAAATTTCAGTTCCGGATAAGTTGCTTTTGCCTTTTTCAGCATATCCTCGGAATAATCGACTCCGAGAATCTCGGCATCGGGAAACTGCTCGGCAAGTCTGTGTGTGCTGTTTCCGGGTCCGCAGCCGATGTCAAGTATGCGTTTCGGCGCAGAGTCTGCAATGCGGCTTATAAGGTCAATTGACGGCTGTGTGCGTTCAGCCCCGAATTTCATGTATTGGTTAGAGTTCCAGTCTGACATAATTATCCCTCCCTGTATTTTTTCTTTATTATACTCCCCTATTAAAATTTTTCAAGTAGCCGACATTGTTTTTTTACAAGCGTTTTGATATAATATTTTTGAAAAAAACATAAAAGGTGACGCAATGAAAACGATAGCAAAAATTCACACGGATTTCCCGACAAAATTCGGTATTCCGCGGCAGAGCGGTCTGGTTGAAGAACTCAAAGGCAGAATTGTTTTTGAGCCTGAATTTCGCAATTCCGATGCGATAAGAGGACTTGACGGCTTTTCGCATATTTGGCTTCTGTGGAAATTCAATACCCCTGCCGAAAATCACTCGCTGACCGTTCGGCCGCCCAAGCTCGGCGGCAATGTCAGAATGGGCGTTTTTGCGACCCGATCCCCCTTTCGTCCTAACAACATCGGTCTTTCCTGCGTAAAGCTTGAGGGAATTGACGGCACGGATCTGCTTGTTTCGGGCGCGGATCTTATGGACGGCACGGAGATTGTCGATATAAAACCGTATGTGCCGTATGCCGACTGTCATCCGGACGCTGTCGGCGGATTTTCAAAGGACGGTACAGAGCGGCTGCACGTTGATGCTTCCGATGAGGTTTTATCTCTGTTTCCCGAAAACAAACGAGCCGCTCTTATCAAGGTTCTGGAGCTTGACCCCAGACCTCAGTATCAAAACGACCCGGATAGATTGTATGGCTTCGGATTTGCAGGGTTTGATGTGCGTTTCACCGTTGATAACAACACACTTTTTGTAAAAGAAATAAAAAAGTTAACAGGTTGTTAAAAAAATGTCACAATTTCCGCAAAATTTAAGTTTATAATATAATTAAAGCGTGAGTAAACGTTATCGCAAGATGACGGCACGCCGAAAGATAAATCAACCGCAATTAAACGGTTATTAAGGAGAGTGTAATTCCATGAACAGATTTGTACTTAACGAAACTTCTTACCATGGCGCAGGCGCTATCAATGCCATCCCCGATGAAATCAAGGGCAG
>DNGF01000165.1:6234-6387 GCA_003486665.1 Oscillospiraceae bacterium | reverse complement strand
TTGACCCAGTCATACTCGGGGAAAATTGTTGTAACAATACTGAGCTTATCCTTTTTTTCAGAATTATTCTGCTTTGTACAAGCAGCAAAAAGACCAATCATCATCACTAATGCTAATAACAATGCAATTATTTTCTTCATTAAAAAAACCTCC
>DNGF01000165.1:0-6150 GCA_003486665.1 Oscillospiraceae bacterium | reverse complement strand
ATATTTTTAATCCGAAAGTTTAACTTTAAGATTTACAGGTGTTTGATTTTGAATATTCTTTCTAAGAGAGGAAACAACCTTCTGCAAGGTAAACTTAACACAGGCAATAAAAGTGAAAATGTAAACAGCAAGTGAAAGATTTTCAAGAACATTTCTGCATGAATTTATTTGACAGCAGACAGGGCAGTTTTCGCCGATACAGTCATGTCCGGCTTCTTCTGCTATGTAAACGGCAGAGAAGAGCATAACAAACAAAACGGCAGCCGCAAGAACTATGGCAACTACACGTCTTTTCTTATTTGTCATTATACTCACCTACCTTTATTTTCTGCAATCGGCACAAACGCCGTAAAGTACTGTTTCCGATTTAACTATTTGAAATCCCGTATTTTTCAATGTATTGAAAAGCAACTGCTCCGTATCGGAATCCGACATATGAATACATTTTCCGCAAACTCGGCAAGTCAGGTGCATACTTTCTTTACATTTATCCGAAGCAATGTATTGAAAATAAACCTCTCTGGACCCTTCATGAACACTGCGCTTTAAAAAGCCTTCTTTTTCAAGGTCCGATAAATTTCTATATACCGCACTCAAGCTGATTGAATCCCGTGACAAAGAATCGGCAATTTGCCGTGCTGTCATCTGTTCATCGGTATGAGCGGACAGAAACGAGAGAAGATTTTCTCTTTGTTTCGTTATATATTTCGCCATTAACTGTGCCTCCAATTTGCGACCCTTTCGCAAATTAGTATACACCATTCCATTTAATTTGTCAATATGCGATTTATTCGCAAATTATATTTTATAAAAAAGCGGCCGAATATCAGCCGCTTTAAAATATTCAGTTCTGTTTGTTAGGATTGTCAATTCGGAAAATCTCACGGTTTTCAATATCCATATCCGGGATCATGATCGGCTGAATTCCCGCATTGGCTGTTATTGTTGTAACAAACGCTCTTGCGTAAGGAAAAAGCTCCTTATATGTCTGAATATGGATTACCTCTCTTGCAAGATCATCGGGATAAGAGAAGATTCCTGCAAGAACGAGCTTAACTGAAAACAGGTCCGGATTATCTCTGTCTACGATAGTAACCGTAAATTTACCCTCGCAAATATTGTTGTTGGTATATCTTACGTTATAAGCATAGCTGTTTTTTAATTCGATTTTTGTGTTGCTCTTAATTTTATTTACAAACTGAATTTCATCAATTTTATAAGCATTGAGCTTGAGATTTTTCATTGTAATGTCCCCCCTTTGTTTTTATATTCTAACATAAGGAAGCATAATTTACAAGAGAAAATTTATTTTTTGATCGAAGAAACGATGTAAACACCCGAAAGGACGGTGTTTATTATCACCGCAGCTGTAAGAACGCACTTTGCCGCTTTAAGAACGGTTAAAAGCATACAGTCATATCGTGCCATTTTCATAAAGAGCTTTGCATAGGCAGGATTTTTCATTCCGCTTCCCTCCCGTCTGTAAGAAGAATTCCGTGAGCGATACCCGGAATACTTTCCCCTTGAAACGGAGAAACCGCCGAAAGGAGCGCGCCTGTTGCAACAACAAGCACCTTATGGAGCTTTTCTTCGCGCAGATCGCTCAGTATTTTTGAACACATTATACTTCCGCAGCAGCCGCAGCCGCTTCCTCCGGAATGAACGTCCTGTTTATCGAGATAATACATCATCAATCCTGTGTCGTTGTGCCGTTCTCTAATATTAATACCGTATTCCTCTTCAAGCAATTCGCACAGCAGCTCTGAACCGACCTTACCGAGATCTCCCGTGAGAATAAGATCATAATATTCGGGAGTTGTTTGGGTTTCTTTTAGAAACGCAGCTATCGTGTCGGCGGCGGCAGGCGCCATTGCCGCGCCCATATTATTGGCATCCGTAATTCCCTTGTCAACCATTTTGCCGAGAATTGCTTTTTCTATTCTCGGACTTCCCTTTTCAGGCTTTGATGCAATCATTGCCGCACCTGCACCCGTGACCGTCCACTGTGCTGTCGGCGGTCTTTGTCCGCCGTATTCGAGCGGAAATCGAAACTGCTTTTCGGCTGAGCAAAAGTGTGATGAGGTTGAAGAAACGGCAATATCCATTTTCCCCGAATCAACATAAACGGCGGCATTGATCATTGCGAGAACCGAGGTTGAGCAAGCGCCGTAAACACCGAAATAAGGAATGCCGAATTCGCGTATACCGAATGCCGAACCTGTGCATTGATTTATCAAATCTCCGGCAAAAATTCCGTCAATTTCTTCGCTTTTTTTACCGGATTTATCAAGTACCAAACCGACGGCGATCTTTTGAATATGACTCTCTGCTTTTTCCCAGGTATCCAGACCGCAGCGGTCGTCTTCAAGCACCATGTCGAAGCATTTTCCGAGAGGTCCCTCCCCCTCTTTCTTACCTACAACGGAGGCGTAGGAAATCACGCTCGGTTTATTTTTAAATTCAATTACTCTACCGCTCATTTGCCGATCACCTTTTCAACAATAAAATAGATCAGTCCGTACAGCGAGGCAGCTGTTGTACCGTACAGGATCACGGGTCCGGCAACTTTAAAAATACTTGCGCCCGTTCCCATGATAAAGCCCTCGCTTTTGAATTCAAGCGCAGGTGAAACAACGGAATTCGCAAATCCCGTTATCGGAACGATCGTACCCGCTCCCGCGTGCTTGGCAATTTTATCAAAAACGCCGATGCCGGTTAAAATCGCCGTCAAAACGATCAATGTTATCGAAACAAGCGAACGGCTTTCGTCAATACTCATTCCGCTTTTGCTGAAAATGTAAAAAAGAAGCTGACCGAAGCAGCAAATTGCACCGCCGATCAGAAATGCTTTTATACAATCCAAAACTATCGGCGAACCCGGAGAGGCTTTTTTCACCATTTCACTGTATTTTTTGTTTGATATATTCATTTTTTTCGCCCCAATAATTATTTTACGATAATACTATTTGCGTAAAAATGAAAAAAATACAAAAAAACAGGACGGCAAAAGCCGTCCCGTAACTAAAAAAATTTACATACCGACCGATTTGCGGAGAATCTGAAGCGCATCAAAGCTGTTGAGCGTTCCGTTTGAATCCATATCGCCGACTCTGACGATGTCTGCCGAAAGCGTCTTAAGACCTACAACGTGCTGAAGAACCATCAATGCGTCCATAGAATTAACCTTTGTGTCGAAATTCAGGTCGCCCTTGATCGCAATTTTGATTTTATATGAATCATAAACCTTTGTGTTGGATTTAAAGTAAACCTCAATTGTGTTTTCGCCCACGAAATAGCTCTTGGACGGCGAGGCATAAATGTTTTGACGAACCTCAAGATTGCTCTTTGTTTCGGTATAAGCAATATTCTCACTTGTACCGTCCGATCACGTAACCTTGACAACAAGTCCGGTCATATCAATCATTCCGCGCTCCGAATAATGCGAATAATAACCGCCGTTGTGCTTAAAAGATATCAGTCCGTCCTTCGGTGTAAAAACGCCGAGTCCGTAGCCCTCAGGCATATCGTAGTATCCGTAATCCCAGTCATCTCCCTGAACGAAAACGGTTTTTGCGGGATATTTAACTATTTTAACAGCCGTAATTTTCGCCGCTGCCGATGCGGAAATGACCGAAGCCATTCCGGAGCAGGTCAAAGCAATAATAATCGCCATAATGGAAGCAACAATACGTTTTGTCTTTTTCATAAACAATCTCCTCCGTATTTTTTATATTATTATAACCCGTTTATTCATTTTTGTCAATCAAAATCAAACGCCGGTAAGGTCAAATTCGGGAACATATTCCTTCGAGGAAGCCTCAAGCTCCTGAATATATACATTTTCAAATCCAAGCTTTTCGGCATGGGAAATAACTGTTTCGTATTCTCTGACGCCGATTTTTCTGTTTATAGTAGGATAATCGCCTGCCTTTGCACACGGCATATACTGACCCATAATACTTAAAACCGTATTTGCTGAGAGGTTTTCTTTTACCCAGTCAAGCATTTTCATTCCCTGACTTACGTTTCCCGGCAAAACAAGGTGTCGGATTATAATGCCCTTTTGCATGATCCCGTTCTCATATATATCCGTTTTCTGCTGTCTTCGCATTTCAAGAACAGCCTTTGAACATACGTCAAAGTAATTCTCTGCTTTGCTGTATTTTTTTGAAACGGACGGCGATATATATTTAATATCGGTCAAATAAATATCAACCAAGCCGTCCAGCAGCCTGAGCGATTCAACGCTGTCATATCCGCCTGTGTTGTATACAACGGGAATTGACGGCTTATATTTCGAAAGCGTTGAAGCAAGCTGTACGGCGTAGTGTGACGGGCTGACGAGATTTATGTTATTCGCCCCCGCTTTTTCAAGCTCCTTGAATATTTCGATCAATCTTTCTTCGCTGATTTCTTTGCCGAAGCATTTGTCGCTTATTTCGCTGTTTTGACAGTAAACACATTTTAACGGGCAGCCCGAAAAAAACACTGTTCCGCTCCCCTTTTCGCCGCTTATGCACGGCTCCTCCCAATAGTGCAGCGCCGCTCTTGCAACCTTGTAGGATGTATTTACTCCGCAATATCCTATGCTTTTATCGCGGTCTATATTGCATTTTCTCGGACATTGTTCGCACAAAAACATTGAAAACACTCCAAATTAATTTAAAACGATACCATGTGGTGTTATTAATTATAACATAAATTTTATACTTGTCTATACTTTAAGGATGTGATATAATATACAAACATCAATCAATTGACAAGAGAGGTATATTTATGAAAAAAATAATTTCAGTATTTATGTCCGTAATTCTCATCGTTTTATGTTTCTCGGCTTGCGGTTCGGCGGGAATGAAGGGAACACATCACGTAGAAATGGTTATCAAAGACTACGGAACCGTTAAGATTGAGCTTTACGGCGACAAAGCACCCCTCACGGTTGAAAACTTTGTAAACCTTTGCAACAAGGGCTTTTACGACGGGCTTACATTCCACCGCTATGTTGCGGATTTTGTCCTCCAGGGCGGCGATCCGGAGGGAACCGGACTCGGCGGATGTGACAGCAGCGTCAAAGGCGAATTTTCCGCGAACGGCGTTAAAAATACTATCAAACATAAAAGAGGCGTGATTTCAATGGCGAGAAATCAGTTCGATTTCAACTCGGCGTCTTCGCAGTTCTTTATCTGCCTGAGAAACTCATGCTCCGAGGATCTTGACGGTCAGTATGCTGCATTCGGAAAGGTCACTGAGGGTATGGATATCATAGATAAGATCTGCAGCTCCGTTCCCGAAAGCGACTGCATCCCTGCCGATCAGCAGCCGGTTATCGAAACAATTAAGGTTATAGACTAAGAGGTGCTGGTTTTGAGTAATAATCTTGACTATCTTAACAGAGTTTATCTTAAAATTGATCTTGATAAGATATGCAGAAATATAAAAGAAGTTATCAAAAAAGTCGGCAGTGATACAAAGGTTATGGCTGTCGTTAAAGCCGATGCTTACGGACACGGTGCAATTGAGGTTGCAAAGGCGCTCAGCGAGATCGGCACATACGGCTTTGCCGTGGCTACGGTCGGCGAAGCGCTTGCGCTCAGACGTGCCGGAATTACAAAGCCGATATTGATTCTTGATTTTGTTTTTCCGAATCAGTTCGAAACAATTATCAGAAATGACATTATGCTTACCGTTTTCCGCTATGAAATCGCCAAGGAGCTTAATGAAGCTGCCGAGCAGATGGGAACAACGGCGCATATTCATATCAAGGTTGACACGGGCATGGGACGAATCGGCTTTATTCCCGATGATGAAAGCATAGATGAGATACGCAGAATCTCACAGCTTCCGAATGTTGAAATAGACGGAATTTTCACTCACTTTGCCTGTGCGGATATGGCTGATAAAACCTCGATGAATAATCAGTTTGATAAATTCAAAAGGTTTGTTTTGAGCCTTGAGGAAATCGGCATCAATATTCCGATCAAGCACGTTTGCAACAGTGCCGCAATTATAGACAGTGACGACAAATTCCTGAATATGGTAAGGAGCGGCATTATAACATACGGCCTTTATCCCTCGGAATTTGTTCACAAGGATAGGCTTCACATAGAACCTGCTATGGAGCTTCACAGCCTCGTTATAAATGTTAAAACG
>DNGF01000277.1 GCA_003486665.1 Oscillospiraceae bacterium | reverse complement strand
TTCCCCTCAAGGGGAAGCCTTAGTAAATTCTTCTGACATCGCACCGAGAAAGTCAGATTAAATTGAGTAAAAACCAAGAAATGCACCTTTGCCATGTTACATCAAAAAAACCGTACCGAGCCTTGTTTTTGACTTCGGTACGGTAAAAGTTTTATTTCTTTTCTGCCGACTGAGGAATGATATCGGGATAAAGAAGATCATGAATATATTTATCCTCTTCATCCCAGTTGAGGATAAGAACCTCCTTGCCGTCACGTGTCGAGAGCGGATAAGGAACATGAGGAATTATGTCCTCATGAATGCTCATCGAAAGATATTTGGGCGCTTTAGTTACCTGCGAAAGAAGCTCTGTTTTTGAAAAATCGGTTGTAACAAGCGGCAAAACCGTATCGAGCAGGTCGATCATGGTTGACGCCGAGGAACGTCTGAGCTTTGACGCGATTGCGTTGAGAACGGCACGCTGTCTGCCTGTACGTTTACGGTCGGTGTCGATTGAACGAAGTCTTGAATAGTAAACCGCTTCGTCACCGTTAAGGTCATATGTTCCGGCTTCTGAAACGCCGAGAACCTTGTTCGCTTCCGCGGCGGTGAGCTCAACGGTAACTCCGCCGAGAGCGTCAACGATCTGGGCAAAGCCCGAAATGTCAACCGTAATATATTTGTCAATTCTGATTTTATAGTTCTGCTCAATGGTATCGACAAGCAGGCTTGCTCCGCCGTAGGCATGAGCCGTGTTAAGTCGTTTGTTGCCGTGGCCGGGAATTGCAACGTAAGCCGCACGGGAAAGGGATACCATGTTGATAACATTGTTTATTGTATTGATTGAAACAAGGATCATGGAGTCAGAACGGGGAAGATATGCACCCTGGAACATGACCGTTTCCTCGTCACCGTAGTCAACGCCGACCAGAAGAATGTTGATGATTCTGTCATCGTACCACATTACATCGTTCGCAAGACGTGATCTAAGGTCTTCATCGGCGTCCGCCTGATTGTCGAAGTTGAGCGACTCCTCTTTGTCAAGGTTGGGGTTTGCCTTACCCTGAGAGTCACCGTAATTGAGCTTGTTGAGATAGGAATTGACGTATACTCCCGCTCCGCCGACAAGAATTGCAAAGATAAGCACGATCGCAAGAAAGACCTTAAGACCCTTGCGCTTTTTCTTTGAATTCTTTTTCAGATCCTCGGCGGTGAGCTTGTAGTCGTCAATTTCGGGATCTATAACCTGATATTTATTTTCATTCATCATTTTGACCTCCGTTTTTAATTTTATATCATTATAAACTATTTGAAAAAGAAAATCAAATGTTATTGCACATTTTGTTGATTAAGGTTATAATAAAATATAAACAGCTATGAACGAGGTGATTTTTTGAATACATTAAAGGATATGATTTTTGAGCTTTCCGAAGCAAACGGAACTCCCGGAGCCGAAAGCGATATTTCATATATAATTGAAAAATATGTTTTCGCTTTCGCCGAGGTTAAAAAGGATAAATTCGGCAATATAACGGCAGATATGCCGGCAGGGAATAAAACAATTCTTCTTGACGCTCACATGGACAGGATCGGTATGATCGTTACCGGCATTGAAGAGGGCGGATTCCTGCGTGTTGCAAAGTGCGGCGGAATGGACGCAAGGGTTCTTGCCGCTCAGGATGTCACGGTCTGGGGAAAGGAGCCGATTTACGGCGTTGTGACTTCAACACCGCCTCATCTTTCCACCCCGGAGGATGCGAAGAAGGCAAAAGACTTTGATTCGATTCTCATTGACACAGGCGTGACTAAAGAAGAGGCCGAAAAGCTTATTTCAAAGGGTGACAGAATAACCGTAAGATGTCCTCACGGTGAGCTTCGGAACGGCAGAATATTCGGCGCCGCTCTTGACGACCGCGCAGGCTGTGCAGTGATAATCAGAGCCGCAGAGCTTATTGCGAATGCAGCCGACAGACCGAGTGTAAAACTGCTTTTCTCGTGCCAGGAAGAAACTGGCGGTGACGGAGCAATTACCGGCAGCTACAATATTGACGCAGACGAGTGCATAGCCGTTGACGTCAGCTTCGCAGATGCTCCCGATATGCCGAGTGAAAAGTGCGGCAAGCTCGGCAAGGGTCCTATGATAGGTATTGCTCCTGTGCTTGACTATAAGATCAGCTTAAAGCTTAAAGCAATTGCCGCAAATAAAGAAATTCCGTTTCAGCTTGAGCTGATGGGCGACTCAACGGGTACGAATGCCGACCATATCGCAATTTCAAAGGGCGGTATCAGAACCGGACTTGTTTCGATTCCTCAGCGCAATATGCACACCGGAGTTGAGGTTATTTCACTTGACGATATCGAAAACTCGGCGAAATTGATTGCAGAATACATTCTCGGAGGTGGACTTGATGCTTGAGCTTGTAAAAAGACTTTCTCTTCTTAACGGTACTTCGGGCAGAGAGGACGACGTTAGAGAGTTCATAATAAATGAAATAAAGGACTTTGCCGAAAGCTATGAAATTGATCCGCTCGGCAACCTTATTGTGTTTAAAAAAGGCAAAAAAGCGCCGAAGAACAGGGTTATGCTTGACGCGCACATGGACGAGGTCGGATTTATGATTACAAGCATCAATTCGGACGGAACTCTCGGCTTTGAGCGAATCGGCGGAATTGATAAAAGAGTCATGATAGGCAGAGCCGTAACGGTCGGCGAAAATAAGATAAACGGCGTTCTCGGATTAAAGCCCATTCATATGACAAAGGGTGACGAGAGAATGTCCATGCCTGAAAAAATGTATATCGACATCGGTGCGGAGAGTAAGGAGCAGGCGGAAAAGCTTGTTTCGCTCGGCGACTGTGCGTATTTTAACTCAGATTTTGTTGAGTTCGGTGACGGGTTTATTAAATGCAAGGCGCTCGACGACAGAGCCGGATGCGCGATACTGATTAATATGATTAAATCCGAACTGCCATATGATATGTACTTCAATTTCGCGACAGGTGAAGAGGTCGGTTTGGGTTCAGCAGGCACTG
>DNGF01000198.1 GCA_003486665.1 Oscillospiraceae bacterium | reverse complement strand
AGCAAGTCCAAGGGCAATGTTGTTGATCCGAACGATGTTGTTGACGAGTACGGTGCAGACGTACTTCGTACCTATGTTCTGTTCATGGGTGACTATGAGAAAGCCGCTCCGTGGTCGAAATCTTCGGTTAAGGGCTGTAAGAGATTTATCGACAGAGTATGGGCGCTTCAGGATATCCTGACCGAGGGCGATGAGTATTCCAAGGAGCTTGAGTCCGCTTTCCATAAGACGATAAAGAAGGTTTCCGAGGATATCGAGGGCATGAAGTTCAATACGGCAATCGCCGCACTCATGACCTTGCTCAATGATATTTATAACAAGGGTTCAATCAACAATGCCGAGCTGAAAACGTTTGTAACGCTTCTCAATCCGTTCGCTCCCCATGTTACAGAGGAGATTTGGGCGGCTCAGAACTACGGCGGAATGCTCGCAAACGGCCACTGGGTTGATTACGATGAAGCAAAGTGCGTTGACGATGAGATCGAAATCGTTGCTCAGATCAACGGCAAGGTTCGCGCTAAGCTCATGATTCCCGCAGAGATCGAGTCGGCAGAGGCAATCGAGCTTGCCAAGAAGGATCCGGCAATTGCCGCCGCAATCGAGGGCAAGAACGTTGTCAAGGAGCTTTACGTTAAGGGCAGACTTGTAAACATCGTTGTAAAATAATTGATATTACAACTCAATAATAAAACAAAATCCGCCGGAGGAAATTCCGACGGATTTTTCTTTATTTATTTCAAATTAAAAAACATAACCGAAAAGAACTTTAATAAGCACAAAGGGAATATATTTAAGCGCCGAAGTGAATTTAACCCAGCCGCTGTTCTCCTGTGCATACATATTGTAGTGCTTCATTGCCATTTTGCTTGAACCGTAGTAGTCTTTCCATTGAACAACGTGTGATTCATATGAGGATGTGTCGTTTTCGTCAAGATCAATTACTCTGAAGCCCTTTTCCTCGTTGCCATAGCTTGCAAGCGTAAATCCGGGTGTTGCAACAAGGTCTATTCCTTTATAATTGACTTCATATGAGTTGTTGTGGTCGTGTCCGAAGAACATTGCGACAACATCGCCCTGATTTACCATTGCATTGAACTGCTTGCTCGGTCTGGTACCGGGACAGGGCCACTCCTTAAAGCTTCCGGTCTTATAGTTCTCGTCTTTAAACTTGTAGGTTTTGCCATCTCTTTCCATTGAGTTCGGCGTACCTGCAGGACATTCTTCGATAATATCATAAATTTCCTTAACGACAATGTGCTGGAAAACCATTGACGGAACCGGAACGCCGCCGTTTGCATCCTTAAGCTCGTTTGATTTGTTTACATACCACTCAACCTGATCGTCATGAACATAGTCATATCCGCCAAGCTCTTCATCGTATGTGTTTGAATCAAACATCCAGATGTTATAGGCGAGCTTGTACGCATTTTTTGAAGAGTAGATCGGGATATTATGAGTGCCGCATCCGTACATTTCGGGATCTGCGTCATAGCCGATAAAGCAGTTGTACTTTTCGTACATTGCAAGCTCCTCTTCCTTTGTGAGCTTGATGTCGTCATCATCATGGTTGCCTGGAACCATCGTAACCGGAATGCCGTATTTCTCGAAAATTGACATATACTCATTGATCGCTTTCTTCGCGAGTGACTTGTCAATTCCATGGAAAATGTTAGTGCCTGTTTTATAGCCTGCAAAGTTGTCGCCGGAAAGAACAATGAGATCCGGCTTTTCATTCTCAATTGCCGCCTTAAGAAAATCCTTGGCAACAGGATTGAGAACCGCGTTATCCTGAAGGTCTGCAACCTGCAGGATTCTGAATTTTCCGTCGTTGTTAAAGCGGAGTGACGGTTCTGACTTTTCAGCCGAGATGCCGATTGCGAAGGTTGAGAAAAGCATTACAGCTGCCACAAGAACAGAAAGAATTTTTTTCATGGTTTTTCTCCTCTCACAGACTCAGTATGTATGTTCACATACCTCGTTAATTTTATCTCTCAGCCTGAGGAAGTCCTCAAGCGCCTGAGGCTTATTGTTGGGGTTGCGAAGCAAAGCCGCGGGGTGAAAGGTTCCCATCATAAGAACGCCGTTTTTCTCAATGAATTCCCCATGCTGCTTCGTAACCTTGAAGTCGGGTCCGATAAGACGCTGTGCGGAGATTCTTCCGACGCAGACAATAATCTTAGGACGCATAAGTCTGACCTGCTCGCGAAGCCATGTAATGCACGCGTTTTGCTCCTCCGGCTTCGGATCGCGATTGTGCGGCGGTCGGCATTTAACCATGTTAGCTATGTAGATATTTTTCTTTCGGTCAAGTCCGATGGCGTCAAGATATTTGTCGAGAAGCTGACCGCTCCTGCCGACAAACGGTTCGCCCTTGAGATCCTCCTGCTCACCGGGACCTTCGCCGATAAAGAGAACCTCGGCATTTTCGTTTCCTACGCCGAAAACAAGATTTGTCCTTGTTGCTCCGAGTTCGCACTTGTTACAGCCATAGCAGTCGGATTTAAGCTCGTTCCAGTTATTATACATCAACGCACCTCTTTCGTGTCGGACTCTATTTGACGGGCAAGCTCGTCAAATGATGAGAATTTTTTTTCGGATCTTATAAATTTAACAAGTCTTATGTCAATATTTTTCCCGTAAACATTCTCATCAAAATCAAGGATATGAGTTTCGCTGAGAATCTTTTGGGTGCCTACGGTCGGTCGTTTGCCTATATTGGTTACGCCTGCATAATGCCTGCCGTCAACGAGAACATCGGAGCGGTACACCCCGAACTTCGGCATTACAAGCTCAGGCGGAATCTCCTGATTAACCGTGGGAAATCCGAGCGTTCTTCCTCTTTTGTCGCCGTCAATTACGGGCGCTGAAAAACCGAATTTATGACCGAGCATCCCGTTTGCTTTTTCGATATCACCGAGCTCGATCAAGTTTCTGATTTCCGTTGAGCTGACCGCGTTCCCCGCAACATCGACCTCTTTAGCAATTTTGCAAGCGATGCCAAGACGATTACAAATTTGCTGTAAGGTTACCGCCGTGCCTGCGGCGTTCTTTCCGAAGCGGTAATTATATCCGCAGCAGACTGCGCCGGCACCGAGCTTTTCAACAAGAATCTTTTCAACAAAATCTTCGGGAGATAAATTCTTTATTTCATTAAAGATGAGCGTTTTTAAACTGAGTCCGCTGTTGATTATAAATTCATTGCGATCGGCGACCGTCATAAGCATGGGCGGTGCAACACCTGTGATAGCTTTCAGGCTATGTTCATCAAACAGGACGGCAACAGGAACAAGTCCATCGCGTTTAAAAGACTTTGCCGCGTCAAGCACCGCCATATGGCCGATGTGTATGCCGTCAAAGTTTCCGAGCGCGACCGCTGTTCTGTTTGCTTTTTTTTCGTCTGTCATAGTATCACCGTGTAGTTGTAGGTTGGTTAATGTGAAAGTTCGATATTTTTAATTTTTATATTCAAGAACAATATCAGGTGTTAATGTGTAATTGCAGAGAAAAAGAAATTTACCAAGGGGAAGGCTGATTAGATTCTGCCGGATAAAAGTTTCTGCAACTTGTTTATAATTGCAACACCAGATTATTTCTTCCTGAACATCTGCTTCATACGCTGTTCCTTTGAGAGAACGCGCTTGCGAAGTCTGAGTGATTCGGGAGTAACTTCGAGAAGCTCATCGTCCTTGATAAACTCCATGGACTGCTCAAGGCTGAGCGTTGAATGAGGTACAAGACGAAGTGCATCGTCACTGCCGGCTGCACGGGTGTTTGTCATCTGCTTTTTCTTGCAAACGTTGCAAACGATGTCCTCGTTTCTTGAACATTCGCCGACGATCATGCCCTCATAAACCTCAACACCGGGTCCGATAAACAGACGACCTCTGTCCTGAGTGTTGAAAAGTCCGTAGCCTGTGCTTGTGCCTGTTTCGTGAACAACGATTGAGCCGCGCTCTCTTGTCTGAATATCGCCCTTGTACGGCTCATAGCCTGCAAAGAGCTGATTCATAATTCCGTTGCCGTTTGTATCTGTCATAAATTCCGAACGGTATCCGATAAGACCTCTTGCCGGAATTTTAAATTCAAGGTGGGTTGCTCCGCCGTTTCTTGATCCCATATTCTCAAGCTCGCCTTTGCGTGAGCCGAGCTTTTCAATAACAGAGCCGACATACTGTTCGGGAACTTCGATGATGAGAAGCTCCATCGGCTCACAGAGTTGACCGTTAATTTTTTTGTAAATTACCTCAGGGCGTGAAACCTGAAATTCATAGCCCTGACGGCGCATGGTTTCAATAAGGATGGAAAGATGAAGCTCGCCTCTTCCGGAAACCTTAAATGTGTCGGTCGAGTCTGTTTCCTCGACTCTCATGCTTACGTTTGTTTCAACCTCTTTGAAAAGACGGTCGCGGAGATTTCTTGATGTAACGAACTTACCCTCGCGGCCTGCAAACGGGCTGTCGTTAACAATAAAGTTCATAGATATTGTCGGCTCATCGATTTTGACGAACGGGAGAGGCTCTATGCACTCCGGGTCGCAGGCTGTTTCGCCGATATTGAGATCGGCAATGCCGGAAACGCAGACAATATCGCCCATCATCGCACTGTCAACCTCAACTCTTTTAAGTCCTTCAAACTGATAAAGACGTGAGATTTTTACATTCTCCTGCGAACCGTCCTGTTTGCAGAGAACTACGCTTTCGCCGCGGAGAATTTTTCCTCTCTCAACTCTTCCGACACCGATTCTGCCGATATAGTCGTCATAGTCAAGGCTGGAGAAGAGAATCTGAAGCGGTCCGTCAATGTCGCCGTCGGGAGCGCTGATATGCTCAAGAATCGCGTCAAGGAGCGGCCGCATATCGCCCTCGCGAACATCGGGGTCGAGAGAAGAGTATCCGTCCTTTGCGGAAGCATATACTACGGGGAATTCTATCTGATCCTCATCGGCACCAAGTTCGATAAAGAGGTCGAGAACCTCATCAATAACCTCCGCCGGTCTTGCGCCCGGACGGTCGATTTTATTGACAACAACAAGAACCTTTTTCTTGAGGTTAAGCGCCTTTTTGAGAACAAATCTCGTCTGCGGCATACATCCCTCGAATGCGTCAACAAGCAGAAGAACGCCGTCAACCATGGTGAGAATTCGCTCAACCTCACCGCCGAAATCGGCATGACCCGGAGTATCAACGATATTGATTTTTGTGTTTTTGTAATGAACCGCGGTGTTCTTTGAAAGAATTGTTATTCCGCGCTCTCTTTCAAGGTCGTTAGAGTCCATGACCCTCTCCTGAACCTGCTCGTTTTCACGAAACGTTCCGCTCTGCTTAAGAAGCTCGTCAACCAGGGTCGTTTTGCCGTGGTCAACGTGAGCGATGATGGCAACGTTTCTGAGATTTTCTCTTTTTGACATAGTATCACCTTTCATAATCCCGTGGTTCGAGTTCTTGCAAAATCCCGCATTGGATGTGCCGATTTTGCAAAAATTCGAGCCACTCAGCTTAATATATTTTGATTATTATATTCTAATATATTATTGTTCGGTAGTCAAGTTTTATCAATTACATTTTTTAAGCGGTATTTTTAAAAATTTTTCAAAAAACTATTGACTTTTAAAAACTACTGTATATAATATAGTAGTGTAAGATATTCAATTGGAAAGGATCGAGGTTCTATGGATAAAAATTCTATGAAGAAAGACCGCCGCCAAAAGGCAAACACCCCGCAGTTTGTGCTGTTTGGAAGAAGTATTAACAAAATTGCCGCCGTTGCCGTAACGGCACTGCTTTTGCTGATTGTTGCCGTTGTGCTTGTAATCGTGCTTGCGGCTGTCTTGCAGGCTGAATGAGAGAGGGTTGTTTAAATGAACATACAATATAAAAAAGGCGTAGTTGAACTTTGTGTTCTGTCGCTTCTTAAGAAAAAAGACTGCTACGGATACGAGATTTCCGATTATCTTTCGCGGCACATTGATATTTCGGAGGGTACGGTTTACCCGATTCTGCGAAAGCTGAAAGCAGACGGAATGCTGACCACATATTTGCAGGAGGAAAGCGGCGGACCGCCGAGAAAGTATTATTCGCTTACCGAGCTTGGCAAGGAAGAGTATGCGGCGGACAAGACGGAATATCTTAAATTTGCAAAATCTGTTGAAAAATTATTGGAGGACGATGAGTTATGACAAAGAATGAATTTCTTTCCGAATTTACGGAGGCACTCAACAAATATAAAATTGCCGACGCCGAGGATATCATTGAGGAATACAGAGAGCATTTTGATTTTAAGCTTGCCGATGGATACAGCGAAGAGGAAATTGCGGCAAAGCTCGGCAAGCCCAGGGACCTTGCGGCGCAGTTCGTTGTCGGTTCGACAACAGGCAAAAAAGAAAAAAGCTCCGGCGGAAAAAAGTTTCTTACCGTTTTCGGCCTTTGCTGGGCGGATCTTTTTGTCGGAATATTTTTTATTTGTCTGATAGCCTTTGAAATTGTAATTGCCGCTTCGATTCTTGCATTTCTTCTTGCGGCAATCGGACTCATCGCAGGAATCGAGCCTGTTACGGAGATGCCGCTTGTTCCGTCAATTTTATTTGCGGGAACGCTTGTATCGCTTGCTGTGGTTTTTGTCGGACTTTTAGTTTATTACACTGCCTTTATGTGTCAGGTGTTCCGTTCATATTCGCGTTTTCACCACAATACTCTTGCTTCGGCGAACGGACAGCCGGTACTGCCGAGCTTGCCGATAAATCCGCAGATCACACCGAAGTGCAACCGCCGTGTTCGCAACATGACATTGGCTGCGCTGACCGTGTTCATCATTTTGCTTATTATGACGGTTGTTGTGTCCGCAATTATGGCAGGTTCGATTCAGTTCTGGCACGCATGGGGCTGGTTCGGTTATAAGGCATAAGCTTTATACATTCTCTTTTATTTACAAAAAACATTTTATATTGGATTGAAAAAATATTTTATGTTTGTTATAATGTAAAAAAATATTAAAAGAGGATGTTTATGGATACTGTAAATACAAAAGTAATAAAGAAACGCGCAAAGAAAAAGCTTAACACAAAAAAGATAATCGTAATACTTTTGTCGCTTGCCGTTTTGTTTGCTGCGCTTGCAGTGATTATTCATTTCACAACAAGGGTTACAAATAACTCCTATGCCAATTGCGCCGTGGGAGATATAAACGGCGACGGAAAAATCAATTCCTCCGATGCGGTTCAGATAGTGAAGTACCTGATCGGTTCCGAGGAGCTTTTTGAAAATCAAATTAAAAATGCGGATGTAAATCTTGACGGCGAGGTTACTTCTCTTGACGCCCTGCTGATTCTCAGATACTCTGTCGGGGATATTTCGATGATCCCTTATGACGAAGAAAAAGAGAACCTGCTTAACAGCTCATTTAAGAGAAAGCAGACGGTTACCGAGGGAAGCTTTACATCAACGGCTCAGATCGTCAACGAGTGGGACAATAATGACGGAACGCATTCGTACCAGATCAATCTGACAATACGCAACGATTCCGACAGCAATTCCGATTCATGGAAAGCGGCAGTGATTTTTGACAAAGAGGTTGTTTCACTGACAAAAAGCTGGGATTGCAATTCATTCGTAGAGGGAAGAAGCGTTACCCTCGGCGGAGAAGAAATTGCTGCCGGAGATTCGGCGGAATGCGGATTTATAATTACAGCCGAAAAAGACATGGCTTTAATAAAATTAACAGTGAGGTAAATTATGCACAGATTAGAGAAGAAAATTATTTCCATAATTCTTACAATAATTATTTCGGTTTCATCCTGTACGGTAGCTGTAATCGCCGCCGACGGAAGTCTTTTTACCAAAACGGACAGTGTTGAAGCGGCAACCGATGTGCTTCTTAACAATAAGCACGTTGACGAGCTTGAGGCGGATGAGGTTTACCCGACAATTCTTATTCACGGTATAGGTCAGGCAAAAACCTTTATGCTTGATGAGGACGGCAATGACGCCGTTGATCCTGACGGTAAAAAAATTACCGGCTGGCCCTTGTATTTTTATATTCCTGAGCTTGTTGTTAAGCTTATTGTTCCGATCATGCTTTCTC
>DNGF01000150.1:8568-13746 GCA_003486665.1 Oscillospiraceae bacterium | reverse complement strand
CTTATAAAACAAAAACGGACAGGCAATTTTCCCGTCCGCATAATCGTCATTCAATTTATATAACATTTCCGAGCAAGCCGTAGAACAAAGCTCCTACAATAAAGCCGGCAATCAACACGCCGAGTGCAATTATCGGAAGCGCCTTCTTAAACTTTATGTCCATAATCTCGGCAACAAGAGCGCCTGTCCAACCGCCCGTTCCGGGCAGCGGTATCGCAACAAGAACCAGCAGTCCCCACGCTCCGTATTTGTCAATTGTCTTACGATGCTTTTCTGCCTTGTGTTCAAGCTTTCCGACAATTTTTCCGAGCCTTTTCGACTTTTTCATCCAATTAAAAACCTTGTTGAGAAACAGGAGAATAAACGGGATCGGAAGCATATTGCCAATATAGCAAACAATAAAAGCCCTGATAATATCCATATCCAAAAGCTTTGCGGCAATAAGTCCGCCCCTCAGCTCAAGAACAGGAAGCACCGAAATAATAAAAACCGTAAGTTCATTAGGAATCTTATCCTGAAAAAAGGTTACAATGGACTGAATTAACTGGTCTGTCATCTTTTTTACTCCGTAATTATTTTTTTATTCTGAAGATAGCGATACGCCTTGGAGAGAATATTTCTGTCGTTCTCAAAGCGAAGCTTGCTAAGAGCCTTTTCGTATCCGAGCCAGATGTAATCTTCAATTTCTTCCTTTTGAATAATTGTTTGCGTATCCTGAGTTGAAGCGAGAAAAATGTTTACATTCTTCTCAACCTTACCCTGAATGGTGTACTGACTTTTCGTTACGAAATCGGGATGAATGTTTATCCTGATTCCCGTTTCTTCAAGAACCTCGCGGTATGCCGTCTGATGATCGTTTTCACCCTGTTCAACATGACCTTTCGGAAATCCCCAGTGTGCGCTGCGTCTGTTCTTGATAAGCAGAAAACGAATCATTCCTCCGATGTTTCTGTAAACAACAGCTCCGCACGAACGTTCATAAAGACAATCCAGCGTGTGCTTCTTGTTCCTTACCGCAAAATCAATTCCGTTTGCGATATCAATATTGATAAACCTTGTACTTTTCGGTGCTACAACCCAATCCGTTTCATTACTGCCGTCATACCTGACGATACCGACAACCCTTCCGTCAAAGCTTCGCACGGGATGATTGATACCCATAATAAACGCACCTTTAACAGAAGCATTGAACTGCTTGGCTCCCTCCACCTCACCGTAATTCAGCTCATAGGTGAAGCCCTGTTCATTGCTGTAAGAGTGGATCGGATGAGTTACCTTGATACGAACATATTTTCCCAGCATGTTCCAAACTCCTCCACCGTGTGCCGAATGCACGCGGATTTACCGCAGACGCAACAAAATACATTGTTTTTTCGTCCGCATTCAATTTACCGTACTATTATACATACATTTTAATGAAATTACAATAGTAAATTATAAAAAAACAGGCTTGATTTGTTCTCTTCGACAAAAAAGAGGCTGTCGCATTCAGCGCAGCCTCAAAAATCATATAATACCCTTGTCAATAGCCGATTCAATGAATTCGGCAAAAATCGAGTTCGACCAAGCAAACCACGGACGTGTAAAATCCGCAGCGTCATCGGCGTTAAAGCCCTCGTGCATATAGCCTGTGTCGGCATCGGTAGCAACAAGCGTTTCGATCAGCCCTTTAATCTCGTCCGGATCGGTCGAGGTCAAGCCCTGCATAGAAAGAGCGATGTGCCAGATAAATCCCTTGGGAGTATGCGGACTGCCGACACCCGAAGCCGCCTTTCCCGTGTAGTAAAACGGATTGTCCTCACTGAGAATAAATTTTCTCGTGTTGACATAAACCGGGTCGTCAACATCGCAATATCCGAGATACGGTGCGCTGAGAAGACTGGGAACATTCGCATCGTCGGCAAGAACATGATTGCCAAAGCCATCCGTTTCACAGGCAAATATTCTGCCGTATTTCGGGTGAATCACCGTGCCGTATGTCTTTATACCGTAATCAATCTCATCACGAAGATTTCTGACCTTGGCAAGGAATTCTTCATCGTTGATTCCCATATCCGTAAAAATCTCATCTATGTATCTGAGAATCACGACCGCAAACATATTTGACGCGATAAGATAACCGAACGTGCAGCTGTCATCGCTCGGACGGAAGCCGCTCCATGTCATGCCGGTAAAGTTAACGGGATATCCCTTGCCGCCGTTATGCAGCGTGTCAATCCAGCGGCATCCGAATCGCTGAAATGAATACGGCGATTTTTCAAAATGGTGCTGTTCCGTTATCCAAAGGTCAACCACAGTCTTCGCCGTCTTTACAAAATCATCGTCAATTATCGTCTTGTCGCCCGATTCCTTGTAATAAAGATATGCTAATCTGAACGGATAGCAAAGCGAATCAATCTCATATTTGCGTTCCCAGACCCAAGGATCGTTAAGCGGTATATCATCGGTGTGACCGTGACCGTTTCGCTCAATATTGAACGCATTTGCATAAGGATCAATCCTGATATAAGCAAGCTGACGTACGATCAGTCCGCGGATTATCGAGCGAATTTCGGGATCGTCTTTTGTCAGGGGAAGATAATGTGTAACCTGCGCCGTTGAATCTCTGAGCCACATTGCCGGAATGTCCCCCGTGTAAAGAAACGTTGAACCGTCCGAAAGGATTTCCGCCGTTGTTTCAAGCGTATTCGGATAACAATTTCGATAAAGTTTTTCAAGCTTCGGATATTTCTTTATTTTTTCTGCAACCTCATCAATATGGGCTGTTATTGATCTCGGAATATTTTTCATTGCGGACTCCTTTTTATAATTAAAACTGGGTATAAACCTCGGAATATTTTTCGAGCAATTCCTTGGCAACTTCTATTGTATCCTCTTCGCCGATTCCGCTCTTGCGCGGAATGTAGTTCTCAAGAAAATTATTTTCAAAAAGCGCAAGCCTTTTCGCCTGATACGAACCGTTGTATTCGTTGCGGTCAAGCGGCTGCTTCTTCGAATTGTCTTTAAGCTTTTTCGGATTATCAAAATACGCGGCAAGCGAACGATAGTACATATGCCATCTGGCTTCATAATAATCCTTAACCAGTCCTCCCCACTCGTTCCACACGGTATCATAAAGAATCGAATGGTCAAACGGTCCCCAGATCGTGTGGAGCAAAAGGAAATTGATCTGCAGCGATTCCTTTTCCGCCTGACTGCTTCCGAGTTCCTGAGCCTCAACATATTTCGTACAAAAATTTGTTTCCTCTCTTGTTCTCAGAAGTCGGTCGATATCCTCGCAGATCTCAAGAAAAAGATTGCTTGCCTGCTCAAAATTCCGTACATTTTTTTCTCTGAAAAATTCTGTTGCCTTGATATAAACCGGATAAGCAAGATCGGACAAAAACTGACGGACAATTGATTGAACATCGGCTCGTAAAGCGTCAATCTTTTTTGCGTCCGAGTTGAGTATTCTCTGCGCGATCGGGTAAAGCGAATGAAAATCATATCCGCGTTCCATAGTATCAAAAGGAGCGGTGTGCTTAACATTCGTACACGGACGCGCACAAATAATCGAGCCGGTACACTCATCGCTTGAGCATAGATCAATCAGCGAAATTATTTCCTCATTGAAAGAGTCTGTCTTGTATCGTTTAGCGCAGAAATCCTTTATGAATTCGTCGCGGTTAAAGCTGCCGTCTGCGGTAATTGCTTTCAGAGCCGCCGCACAGTAAACGGGGTTAATGTCAAAGGTATCAAAGGAAAGCGCACCGCCTGTTTTCGAATCCGCAAAAGGATTGTCGCAAAGCCTCTGCACATTTCCGTAAATTCCCGTTCTGCCGTAGCGGTTGCCGCTTATTTCCGCAACAACTGTTTTATCCTTCAAAATGTCGGAGCTTTTGCTCATTCCGCAATTGTCCAGGAAAATATATTTTTTTGCCGAACAGTTTTTGAAAAAATCGGAATTAATCGAACTTGTGTGCAAATAGCAAACGGCATTTTCATCAAACTCGCCGAGCATATCCTCAAGGGCTTTTCCAAGATCGGCAAGGTGAGAATTGTATCCTTTCTTATCCGATTCGTAAACACCTTCAAAAAAGTAGCTGTGAGTTTCACCGAGAGCCTCTCGCTGAATCGTCAGAAATTTTTTATTGAAAACCGAGAAAAAAGCGTTTTTGGGTCGAATAAAAAATATCGGCGGAAAGTTGTACCACATCGGCGCTTTAAATATATCCATTTTAATATACTTTTTTCTAAGGCTGAACGGCACACTCGGAATTGCCGCAGGAAAAATCGGCTCAATTCCAAGACTTCTTTCGCGGTCGCTTATAAGTCTTCCGATAGTAATTTTTCTCTCAAGATATTCCTTGCTGTTGACAGAATTTGTTCCTGCGATATTGCTCGTAATCTGATTCATTAAAAAGGCGGGGCCGGATGAAAACTCAAGGCAGAAATTTTCCGGCATTCCGATCTCGGTCAAGGTTCTGAAAAGAACGCCGTCAAAGCCTACCGGCTGAATCGCACGGTTTATTCCGTGCATTGCCATGAAATCAATCTCCTTTTCCCATCTGTCAAATCCACGGAAATTTCCGCTGAGGGAAAAGGATTCATAGCTTGTCATAGCTCGGATTTTTCTCTTGACAGTACGTTTGATCTTTTCCTCAGGCAGAGGTGTCGAAGAAATTGTTGAAATATCATAGTCACCGCTCGTTATTATGACGCCGTGATATCTGCCCAGATAATCATAATACGCCATAGCCTGACTTAACGGAGAATTTCCGGCAAGTACCACCTTTTTATCCTCGGCATATATTTCATAACAATCATATCCGTTATCCGGCTCAATCGTTTTAAGTATAAACTGATCCGCAATTCTCGGAGTATTTCTTTTAATTAAATCTACCATTTTACTGTCCCCTTGTGTTCAGAGATTCTCAAAACTATAGAACATTATACCCTATTATTACAACAAAATAAAGCAAATTTTTTATGAATTTTCAAAAGAAATAAAAAAAGAAGGACGACCGAAGCCGTCCTCCGTTAGTTCAGTTTAAATTATTTCTTAAGGATCTCTTCAAGAGCGCTGAGAACAGTGATAAGGAATCCAACGATAAGAAGTCCCTGACCTTTAGCCCATGCTGTAAGTCTTTCCTGCCATGTCGGAACATAGGGAGAATGATAGAAGCAAGCTGAGTCAAG
>DNGF01000150.1:0-8538 GCA_003486665.1 Oscillospiraceae bacterium | reverse complement strand
CATCAAACTCAGAACCGTCAAGATCAATACCTGTGAAGTTGCCTTCCGAATCAACATAACCTACAGAGTAGCCCGCAGCGTTTTCATCCTTGATGATGCCGTTAGGACCTTCTTCGCCCTCTGTGTAGAACTCAAAGCCTGTGAAGAATACAACGCTGCCGAAGTCTTTGTCATACTCCTCAGGAACATCTTCTCTTGTTGCGATATCAACATAACCGATGATGATTCCCTCATCGGATGTTGAGAAGAACTTATTGAAATCCGCCTTCTCAATTTTGAAAGCCATTGAAGCGTCCATACCGTTCTCAACATCAATCTGATTGACAGCAAGCTGATCGTTTGCAGCAATTTCATCGGAGAATCTAACGTTCTTAACCTCTACGATGTCCTTCTCGCTTGTTGAGAAGTTGATGCCTGAAAAACCGATATAATATGTTTCGGCATTAGCAGGGATCTTCTCAAGATAATCAGCCTTCATAATGATCGGAAGCGAATACTCTTTTGAAGCGTCAATGTATGTATTCTGGATTGAAAAAACAACCTTGCCCGCCTGCTTGGGAGTATCTTTGGGCATACCCTCTGTTACGTCTTCGCCTTCGGCAAATGCTGCAACACCGAGCGTGAGAAGCATGATAACCGAGAGAAGAATTGCCAAGAATTTTTTCATGAAAAATCTCTCCTTTTTGTTTTTTGCATTTTCATGCGTTAATTCTGCGGAGAAGCACTCCGCTTTTTTATTATAATATCACGAAAAAGTTTTTTATAATTCCTTAACGGAAATATAATAACTTTTTAATAAAATTTTCAAAAATATTTTTTCGTTTTAGTATATTTTGTTTTTGGGTTCACAATATGTTGTGTTAATTGCAAATCTCTTGCATCACTTCGTTCACCACTTCGCCCGCAACCGAAAGACCGGAACCGGATTTTTCGACAACGCAGACAACGGCATACGGTGTATCCGCACGCTGCGAAAAACCGACAAACCAAGCGTGACTGCCTCCCTCAACCTCTGCCGTTCCCGTTTTTCCGCACATTTCAAGACCCGGAAAAGTTGAGTCGGAATAGTAATTCACAACGTTTGAGCGAAGAAGCTTTTTCATCTGCGATGCAATTTCGGGGGTAATGTTTACCGTTTTGTTTACCGTAGTTTTGCCGATTTCGCTGATCTTGCCGTCCGGAGAAACCATATTCTGAACAAAATACGGTTTTGTCGCCGTTCCGTCATTGGCTATCGCGCCCATGATGGTAAGAATATGGTACGGATTAACCATCGTCGTGTACTGTCCTATTCCCGCCCAGCCGAGATCGGTTTTAGTCGTTTTGCTGACATTGAATTTGCTTGCCGCAACCGTTATCTGATCCATATCCTCTTTGGTATTGAAGCCAAGCTCCCCGGCAGTCTGCATGAGCTTTGACTGTCCAAGCTGAATTGCGATTTGGGCAAATGCCGAGTTACAGGAATGGTTCAGCGCTTCCTCAAAATCAACTGTTCCGTGGACTCCGTTGCATATGATTTTTCCGTCACCGGTTGCATACTCTCCCGTACACTCAAAGGTCTGCGAATAAATGTCGGGTATATTTTCAATTGCGCTGATCGCCGTAACTACCTTAAATATGGAACCGGGCGTATACAGTCCCGACACAAATCTGTTGAGATAAACACCCTCGTATTCATCGGGATTATCATCAATATCATCCGGCTTGTTCTGCGGGTCATATGCCGGTGTGGAGGTCATGCAAACCATTGCGCCGGTCTTGTAATTATACACGGCGATGGTTCCTTTTCTTCCGTCCATCGCTTCATAAGCCGTTTTGCAAATATCAGCATCGAGGGTAAGATTGATATCATTGCCCCTGTTGTACTTTTTCAGATTATAAACACCGTTTACAAAATCATAGCCGGACAGCTTTGAACTGTAAACATACTGCACTCCCGTTGCAATGAAAGAGGAATTGTCGCCGACCGCGTGGAGCATAGCCTTACGAACGGTTCTGTCCTCGTTATACACTCTCACTCCGTCCTCGGAGCAAACAAGCTTTGTTCCGTTTCGGTCAAAGACCGTACCCGCGCTGGAAATTTCACCGTTTTTGTAGATATGCTGATTGACAAGGTTCGATGTCCATTCCGAGCCGTGAACAAAGAAGTTATACATCATAAATCCAAGTCCGCCGAAAAACGCAATTATAACGAAATAAAGCACAAATGCTCTTCTTGTGGTATTTCTCATCGTTTATTTCCTCCGTTTCCGCTTTTCCTTTTGGATATCGGAATATCCTTCGGCTTGTTTGCGGAGGTTGTTCTCGGTCTGCTGACCTGAACATCTTTTTTTACGGCNNGCGGTCGGTGTTCTTTTTCTGCTGACGGGGATATCTGCCCTGCCCGACGCAGACGTCTTTTTTCTGCTCACCGGTACATCCGGCGCCGAACCTTTGACCCTTACGGTCTGCACGGGAACAGGAGGAATATATACCTTGCGTTTGTTGCGTTTTCCGATCATTATGTTCGGCGGATAAAGCGGATGATCCGGCAGAATTGTCTGCGACAGCTTCGGATATGTTCTGATATCCGCAGACTTGATCAAGGCAAGCATACCCCATGAAGAAATTATGCTTGAACCGCCTCGGCTGATAAACGGAAGCGTAACTCCCGTGAAAGGAAGAATATCCGTAACTCCGAAGATATTGAGGCTTGTCTGGAACAGCAGAAGACCTGCCGCCGCACAAGCAGAGATCGCATAAAAAGCCGATCTGGTGTTTCGTGCAACCTTTATGGCATACAAAAGAACTAAAGCATATGTAATAACTATCGTCAGAGCAACTATCATTCCCCACTCCTCGCAGATCATACCGAATGCAAGGTCGGTTTCGGAGAACACTACATTTCTCAGCTCTCCTTTGCCGATTCCGAGTCCGAACAATCCGCCGCTTGCCGAATAGATAAGCGTTCTTGTCTGCTGCATACCCTCGTCATTTATAAGCTCCCAAATATGTCGGTAAGCCTTAAAACGTGCGGCAACATGAGGTTTAAAATAAATAATCATTATTGCGCCGAGCAAAGCCGCAACGCAGACAAGAGCGATTGTTCTTACATCACCCGAACGCATAAAGGCTATTATAATAAATGTAAAGAAGAAAATCAAAGCTGCACCGAAGTCTTTCATGAGGAAAAGCGCGCCTACACATCCGAAAGAGAAAATAAGATATTTGGTAAGGCTTCGCGCGCTCTGAAGCTTGTCCAGAGATGCCGCGCCGACAAAAATGAAGGCAAGCTTAACAAATTCGGACGGTTGGATTGACAATCCGCCGATCGTGATCCAGTTAAGCGCACCGTTGGTGTATCTTGCAAGCACAAGGTTTGCAACAAGAAGCCCTACCGCCGCAAAAGCAACAGGCATTCTCAGCTTCATGACAATATCCGTACGGCGCATAACAACAAGCATAAAAATAAAAAGAGTTAATCCGAGTGCAATGGCAACAACCTGCTTAACAGCATAGTCTTTATCGACCGTTGCAACGTTCGTTAATCCGATTCCCGAAAAGAGAAATCCGATTATTTCAAGTTCAAAATTGTTTTGCCCGCAAAAGGTAGATGCAATTATGAAATATATCCATTCAAGAATTATGTATCCGCAGAAAACCGTAAAAAGCGTACTGTTAAAGCCGTTTGCCGTAATTGCAACGGTTCCTGTGAGTATCTGAAATACCGTAACAAGGATAAGCGCAAATCCCCAGTGAAATTTATTGTTCAACTTCTCGCCGCTCACACTATTCCCCCTTTGTGAGTAGTTTGACTTGCGTCAGCAAGCCGGCAAAATTTTTGCACAACCCGACAAAAATGCCGTGCAATTCGCACACTTAAACGGCGCGGTATTGCATTTGTTCAGTTTATTATAACTCATATATCCGAAAATCTCAATATGTTTGATATTTTTTTACAATTATGCTATAATTTGTTACATAAGAAACTTTAAGTCTTTGCAGTTATATAAGAGGTGATTTTATGGACAAAGAAAAGCTTAAACAGTTTGCCGAAATGATCAACCGTTCGGGAAAAACGGTATTTTTCGGCGGTGCCGGAGTTTCAACCGAGAGCGGTGTTAAGGATTACCGCAGCGAGGACGGGCTTTACAATACCGTGCGCGAATACGGCGTTTCACCGGAAACGATACTCAGTCACAGCTTCTTTGTTTCAAAACCCGATGTTTTTTATGATTTCTATTATAAATATTTTCTTGAAATAAACGTTGAGCCGAACACGGCGCATCTCGTCCTTGCCGTAATGGAGAAAAAGGGCAAGCTTTCCTCTGTTCTAACGCAGAATATTGACGGTCTTCACCAAAAGGCAGGCAGCAAAAACGTACTTGAGCTGCACGGAACAACGGCGGTTCACTACTGCATGGAATGCGGCAAGCCGTATCCGCTCGAAAAGCTTAAAGCGCTCAAGGGCAAGGTACCCTACTGTGAGAAATGCGGCGGACTTGTTCGCCCCGAAGTCGTTCTTTACGAAGAACCTCTCAATGAAAGCGTAGTTGAAAAAGCAATCAGTGAAATCTCAACGGCGGAGCTGCTCATTATCGGCGGCACATCGCTTGCCGTTTACCCTGCGGCAATGTATATCCGCTATTTCAGAGGTTCGCACATTGTGCTGATAAATAAAGGACAGACCGATTTTGATTCAAATGCCGATCTTGTCTTTCACGACAGCATAGGTCAGGTTCTCGGCGGCGTTGCCGACAAAATATAAAAAAGGCGGTGATTTTTTGTTCAGAGAAATGAGAAGACTCAGACAGCAGCTTACAAAAGAGAAATGTGAAAAAATCCTTGAACAAGGCAAAACAGGAGTGCTTGCCGTACTCGGCGACAACGGTTATCCTTATACCGTGCCGATCAACTATTACTACACTGACGGCAAAATCTATCTTCACTGTGCAAAGTCGGGTCACAAGCTTGACGCAATTAAAAATGAATCCAAGGTATCCTTCTGCGTTGTTGACCGTGACGACATTCTTCAGGCAAAATATACAACACTCTTTAAGAGCGTTGTAGCTTTCGGCAAAGCGGAAATTCTCACAGACGAGAATGAAATGCGCTCCTCCGTAACGGCACTCGCCGAAAAATACTGCCCCGACTGTCTCGACGGAATTCCGGCGGAGGTTGAGCGTGAATTCGGCATACTCTGCATGATAAAGATAAACATTGAACACATGACAGGAAAGCAGGGAGAAGAACTTTTGAAGGAGGAAATCCGATGAAAAATAAAGTTATCAGGTTAACTTCATTTATTCTGACGATAATTATTGCAATGAGCACAATTTTTTATACAGCGGCAATCGACGAAACGGGGCAGATCAAAATAACCGAGCCGACTCCCCTGCTCAAAGAGGACGGCAGTCTCACTCAGCCCGGCTACTGCTTTACGGAGCTTTATCAATATGACCGCAGCGCAATCAAGGCAAACAAAACGCGCATTAAAGAATGGGACTTTTATCAAATTTCCAACAGCCGTTACGTTATGCAGGTTACGATGGCGGACATCTCACTCGGCGGAGCGGCAAACGTAACACTCTTCGATATGCAGACCGGCAAAAGCTACAGTGCGGTTTCACTCAGACTTCTGAGCTTCGGCAAATTCGGTCTTTCCGAAACGGCTATGTCACCGCAAACTTTTTCACGTCACAAGCTCGGCTTTAATCTTGACGTTAACGTGACCGAAACTCAGCGCACCATCAAGTTCAACGGACGTACGGGCGGCAAGCCTTTCACCGTTGATATTTCAATGGATATGTTCCCGAATCACGAGTACCTTGCGATGGCGCTTCCGTTCGGCGACAGGGACAGCAAAAAATTCTATTACAATCAAAAGATAAATTGTATGCCCGTAACGGGAACGGTTAAAATCGGCGATATGACCGTCGAATTTGACCCGTCGGATTCGTTCTGCGTTCTCGATTGGGGCCGAGGAGTTTGGCCCTACCACACCAATTGGTATTGGGGCAACGGCAGCACAAAGCTCGAAAACGGCGACATTTTCGGCTTTGAAATCGGCTGGGGCTTCGGCGATATGAGCGCCGCCACGGAAAATACACTTTTCCTCAACGGCAAGGCTCACAAGATCGGCGAGATATATCTTGAAAAAGATGAAAACGACTGGATGAAACCATGGAAATTCACCTCGTCCGACGGACGTTTTGAAATGACGATGACTCCGTTCTACGATAACTATACAAAATCAAGAGTTATATTCATCGGCAACATCTGCCATCAGGTTTTCGGCAAATGGAACGGCACCGTCACGCTCGATGACGGCACGGTTCTTGAAATTAAAGACATGGTCGCATTCTGTGAAAACTCGGATAATATGTGGTAAATATATTTTAGACCGCCAAATAAAAAGAACAACTTTCCCACAATTTTTTTGCAGGAAAGTTGTTTTTTATTTAAAAATTATTTTAATTTTATGCTCGCCGGGTGCGGTCGAAAATCTGAAAATTCCTTTGCGTTTTATTGCAATTTCTTCGCCGTCAAGCTCGGCATATTTCGGCACGGACGGAACAAAAATTTCCGTCTTTGCTTTTGTTTCTTCATGCTGAACGAAGCCGAGATTAAATTCTTTATTTTCACGGTCATAGCCGTAGCTTTCAATCTCACCCGTGACAGCTACGGGGTGCGGACGAGTAAGAACCTTTTGGTAAACCTCCGTATCCGTGAAGCCGTCAAAATAGCACCAATAGGTGTTGCTCCACTTGTACAAATCGAACAAATCAAGCAGAAATTCAATATGCGGAAACCATTCGTCACCCTCGGTAAAGCCGCCCCATTCGCCGACTATAACGGGAACTCCGAGCCGCTGCTGTGAACGTCTGTGTTCGGCAAAAATCGATCCGACACGGTCGTTGCTTGCGTATTTATACGATGGAGTGTCCACCATAAAATCGTAAGCGTGCGGTGAAAAAATAACGTTGTTTTCCGTTTTGCCCGAAAGTATCGGACGCGGACATGAATAAGGGATTCCGAGATTGGAATAGTAGCTGTTTTCAAGAAAAACAAATTTTTCATTGCCGCATTTTCTTGTCGCTCTCGCCATTTTATTTATGAACGGAAAATATTTTTTCGTGTCAAAGGTTTTGATGATATCGTCGCCGGCACTTGTGATTTTTCTCAGATGATCACCTGTATAAAGGTCAAGCACCCTTGACGGGTCATCGCTCTTTGCCGCAAGCTCGATAAGCTTTTTCTTTGAAATCGTTTTATCCAAAACGGTTGTTGAAACAAGACGACCGATCACCTCGCGAAAAACTTTTCCGCCGCTCTTTCCGGGAAACGGCTCATTGAAAAAGTCGAAGCCGATTATCGCAGGATGGCTGCCGAATTTTTCAATAACATATGTCCACATTTCTTCAAACCAAACCTGAATGCCCTTGCCGCCGATTTTTTCATCATTCCAGAAAGAATCAAATGCGCGGTGAACGGCTCTGCCCCAGAAATAGCCCTCTGCCCAAACTATCCTTGTCGGCTGATATTTGTATTTGCCCGTCAGCGTTGCCCATTTCGGCGCACCGTCGCCGCAGAGCAAATCCGTTCCGGAGAATAGATCCTGGTGCATATCAAGATAAACATAAACGCCGGCTTCCTTACATTCGTCGAGAATTCCGCCGATAAAATCAAGATACTCTTCGTTGTATTCCCCCGGCTTGGGTTCAACCGCATCCCATGTTATTCCGAGGCGGATAAGGTCCATTCCGTGAGTCCTCATGTCGGCGGCAAGGCCTTTCTTCCACTGCTCGCCGTAGATTCGCCTTTGTCCCTCAACATATTTTCCCTTATCACACACATTAAGTCCCGTCAGGATTCTTTCTCGCCCGTGTGAATCGACTATTCTTGTGCCTTTAACAGTGAGCTTATCCATTTTTGCCTCCTTTGCTTCTGCGCTGTTCCTTTGCCTTCGCTGCATATTCCCTTCTCTTCGCTTTCAGCTCTTCCTCTTCGGCTGTGCGGCGCTGAATTTCCTCGTCGTTGCGTTTTTTGGATTCCTCATAACGGGCTTTTATATCCTCATAATGAAGATAATTCTCTTCCTGCTTCAAAAGCTTTTCCGCTTCGATATAGGGCTTTGCTGCTCTGGTATAGGTTGAATTTTCATCTGTTGCAGCCTTAATTTTTTTGCGGATCTCATCTCTGTTTTTTCTGAGAGATTTAATTTTTTCATTTGCTTTTTTCTCGGCGGTTTTATCCTTATTCTTTGCCGCCGTCCTCAGCTCATTTACCGCCTCTTTGACCTGAGCGTCGAGTTGATCTTCTTTTTCAAAAAGCTGTTCAAAAACTCTGACATCAAATTTTTCAATCCCGTCGGGATATTTTTTTCTTAAAACCTTTTGGGAATCCTTAATCATTCGCACTCTGTTTATCGCATTGCGGCGGAGTTCTTTTTCCTCCTCCGTGTTATTCGGCATGGCTTTAGCCGCCTTCATCGACGGAATCTCCAGAGTATAAAGTCCCCCAAGGCCGGCGGTGTAAATCTTCTTCGCCTCTTCAAGC
>DNGF01000129.1 GCA_003486665.1 Oscillospiraceae bacterium | reverse complement strand
GCAAAGGTTATCCCCGCAGGCGTTTACGGCCACCTCGGCCCCGCCGAAGGTCAGTTTATCCCCGTAAACAGATGGCCGCGCTTCTCCGAAAAGGCACAGGGCACATATTTCTGGGATGTTGACGGCAACAAATATATCGACTATATGTGCGCCTACGGCCCGAACGTTCTCGGCTACGGCGATCCCGATGTTGATAAGGCTGCTCTTGAGCAGGCTAAGATCGGCAACTGCGTAACTTCTCCGTCCTACAAGATGGTTGAGCTTGCAGAGCTTATGGTTGACACCGTTAACACAGCCGACTGGGCTTTCTTCGCAAAGAACGGTAACGACGTTACAACGCTCGCTATCATGGCTGCACGTAATGCAACTCACAGAAAGAAGATCATCTTCGTTAACGGCTTCTATCACGGTGTTTCCGCAGTCGTTCAGAAGATCGACTATCCGGGCATTCTTCCCGAAGACGTTGCCAACAACCTCTATGTTGACTGGAACGACTTTGACGCTCTTGAGAAGCTCGTTAATGAGCATGACGGCGAGATCGCTGCATTCATCTCAACTCCTTACCTCCACGGTAACTATTTTGACAACCAGCTTCCGGCAGACGGCTACTGGCAGAAGGTTCGTAACCTTTGCACAGAGAAGGGTATCGTACTTATCGTCGATGACGTTCGTGCAGGCTTCCGTCTTGACCTTGCAGGCTCCGATCATTACTACGGCTTCGAGGCTGATATGATCTGCTTCTGTAAGGCTATCGCCAACGGCTGGAACGTATCCTGCCTTTGCGGTAAGGATTTCCTTAAGGACGCTGTTTCCGGAATGTCCTACACAGGTTCATACTGGATGAGTGCTATTNNAGGAAGCTGATAAACTTGAGATCAAGGGTGGTGTAGTTGAAGGTATTGCTTACGATGCAGCAGGTATTGCAAACATCACAAAGATGAGAGAGCTCAACCTCCCGTCAATCCTCATGGAGAAGGGCAAGAAGCTCACAGACGGTCTTAAGGAAGCAGGAAAGAACAACGGCTTTGACCTTGTTGTTTCCGGTGAGCCGTCACTCTTCTACCTCAGAATTGCCAACGACGACACAATGATGCTCCATCAGGCATGGATCGCAGAGTGCGTCAAGAGAGGCGTATTCTTCGCAGGTCACCACAACCACTTCATCAACTACGCTCTTTCCGATGCCGATATCAAGCACACGATCGAGGTAGCAGACGAGGCATTCAAGGTTGTTAAGAAGGATCATCCTGAGGCTTTCTAAGTTTCAGATAAGATAATCACTCACGGGCGGCGGAGCTTGCCGCCCGTGTAAAAAAAGAATAAAAATAGGGAGGAAAACTCTTATGGCATTGACCAAACAGGAATGGTTGGCTCTTGAGAAGAAAGCTTTTGAGCTTCGTAACCTCTGCCTTGACACAACATTCTGGGCAGGCAGCGGCCACATCGGCGGCGGTATGAGCGTTATGGATATGTTGACCATTCTCTACCACAAGTACCTCAACATCAAAAAGGACGATCCCAACTGGGAGGACAGAGATCGCTTTATCCTTTCAAAGGGTCATTCGGGAATTGCTTATGCTCCCGTTCTTTGCGACTTCGGTTACAATGATCCGGAGCAGCTCAAGACTTTCAACCTCACAAACTCAAAGATGGGTATTCATCTTGACTCCAACAAGGTTGTAGGTGTTGATGCTTCAACAGGTTCTCTCGGTCACGGACTTTCAATCGCTCTCGGTACTGCTCTTGCAGCCCGCGTTCTCGGCAAGGATTACAAGACATACGCCGTTCTCGGCGACGGCGAGTGCGACGAGGGTTCAAACTGGGAAGCAGCTATGTCAATCAACGCATTCCACGCAACAAACGTTATTTCGTTCGTTGACCGTAACAAGTGCATGATCGACGGCCGTACAGAGGATGTTATGCCCCTTGAGCCTTTCGCTGACAAGTGGCGTGCATTCGGCTTCCATGTATTTGACATTGACGGTCACAACATGATGGAGCTTTCAAACGCAATCGACTACGCTCTCGGTGAGCCTGACGCTCCCGTTATGATCATTGCCAACACCATCAAGGGTGAGGGTATCGACTTCATGGAGGACGATTACCACTGGCATTACGGCGCAGTTGATGAGGCTAAGTATAAAGAGGCTAAGGAAAGCCTTAAGAAGCACTATGAGAAGCGTATTGCTCGTGTAGAAAAGGAGGCAAAATAATGGCAGGCGGACTTTCATATACAGCTCTTGAATCCACAGAGCTTTCAACAGCGGAAATCTACGGCCAGACACTTGTTGACCTCGGTCGTGAGCATAAGGAAATCGTCGGTCTTTCAGCTGACCTTGCAGGTTCTACAAAGATCGGTGTATTCGGTAAGGAATTTCCGGATCGTTTCTTCAACGTAGGTATTGCCGAGCAGAATATGTTCGGTATGGCAGCAGGTATGGCTAAGGCCGGACTTGTTCCCTTTGTTTCAACTTTCTCAACATTCGCATCTCTTCGTTCTGCCGATCAGATCCACACAGATATCTGCTATCAGAACGTTAACGCAAAGATCATTGCTACCCATTCGGGTACATCCTTCGGTCAGGCGGGTTCAACTCACCACGCTATCTGCGATATGGCAGTTATCCGTTCAATGCCGAACATCACTCTTATCTGCCCCGCCGACGGTATCGAAACAGCAGAGGCAGTTAAGGCAGCTTACGAGAACTTCGGTCCTTACTATATCCGTATCAACCGTGGTTTCGACCGTACACTTTACGGCAAGGATTATCCCCGTGAGTACAAGTTCGAGGTAGGCAAGGCTATCGAGGTTAACCCCGGTACGGATATCACGGTTATCGCTTGCGGTTCCTGTGTATTCCAGGCTTACCAGGCAGCTAAGTTCCTTGAGGAGGCTGACGGACTTAAGGTTCGTGTTCTTGATATGCACACAATCAAGCCCATTGATAAGGAAGCGGTTCTCAAGGCAGTTATGGATACTCGCCGTATCATCACTGTTGAGGATCACACTGTTCTCGGCGGTCTTGGCGGCGCTGTTGCCGAGGTTATGGCTGAAGCAGGTAAGGGCTGCGCGTTCACCCGTCTTGGTCTTCAGGATAAGTTTGCTCCCATCGGTCTTCATGAGGACATCATGTCAATGCTCGGCATCGACTGTAACGGTATTATTGCCGCTGTTCGTGAGGCTATGAACAAGGACTTCGAGGAAGACGACAACTGGGACGACGATGTATAATACCGAAAGGAATGATTGATAATGGCAAATGAAGTATTGTTAACCAATAAGATCTTCCTTAACTCTGCATTGCCGTTGCTCAAAGTCATTGCTAACGACGATCCGAAGCTCGCTAAGAAATTCGAGCATATTCACTGTATCTATCAGGTCAGCTGTTTGGATCCCGACGCCCCCTGCGGCAAGTATGCAACGCACTTTACAGTCAACAACGGTGAATGGAAAGTTTGTGCGGATAAAGTTGCTACAAACGCTCACATTGAGCTTGAGTTCAAGTCAATGGAAGCTATGAACGCTTTCTTCAAGGGCAAAATTGCTCCGGCAACCCTCCCGAAGATGAAGGGCGTTCTTAAAAAGCCCGTTGAGTTTGCAGCATTTATGGCTGTTCTTCTCAAGATGTCATCTCTTCTTAACATCAAGGCTGCTCCGGAGGACGAGGCAACACAGGTTCTCGCCTGCAAGTGCTTCTTCTATCTTCTTTCTTCGGGCATCAGCCAGCTCAACAAGAACGGTCACGAGGGCGTTCACGATTGGGCAAAGAAGAGTCCCGACCGTGTTTACGCATGGGCGGTTGACGGACATCCCGAAGTTAATGCTTTCCTCCGTGTTAAGGCAGGCAAGACCAGAGCAGGCCGCGGCACATACAAGAGAGCTATGCCTTTCTTCACCATGAGATTTGATTGCCTTGAGAGTGCATTCGGCATCCTCCTTTCAACGGACGATATGCTTGAATCCACAAAGCACGGCAAGCTCATCATGGACGGCGCTCCCGAATTCGGCGCACAGATCGGTGACTTCATGATGCAGGTCGGCGCTTACGCACAGGGTTAAAAGATAACTTAACAATAACAGACCGCTGTTCAGGCAATGTCCCGGACAGCGGTTTTTTCATGGATTTTTTGTTCGGCTGTACGTTTTGTGACGTCATATAAAGTGTATTATTGGGTCAATGAATAAAAAACAACCGTCGTTTTTAGAGATATTTCACAAAAAATTTAAAAATCCTATTGACAAACGGCGGACGTAGGACTATAATAAAGAAAATTTTTAGTGGTCCGCACATTAAGAATTGCGGATCGCGTGAAAATAAATTAAAGGTTGGAGGCAGCTCGATGTTTAACAAGAAGATATACAATCGATTTTATTATTACCATCACTGCGGCCTTTCTGCCTTTGCAAAAATCGGCTAAAATGATGGCTTTTCGCCGTTGCCGAAAAATTAAAGAGTAGGAATTCCGCATAGAAGATTCGATGAGAATAGGCTATGCGGTTTTTTTATTGTTATTATTCAATTAGCGAGGGATATCCAAATGAACAATCTTGAAAATGCAAGAAGACAAATTGAAAAAATCGACGCCGAGATGGCAGAGCTTTTTGAAAAGAGGATGAAGGCGGCGGAAATCGTTGCCGAATACAAAAAGGAAAACGCACTGCCGATCGAGGATAAAAAGCGCGAGGCGGAGCTGACCGCAAAGAACAGCGAGTTTGTTTCATTTGAATTTCAGCCTTATTACGAAAGCTTTATCCGGAACGTTATAGACGTTTCAAAAAAATATCAGAAGCGTGTGCTTGAGGGCATGAAAATTGCTTACAGCGGAGTCGAGGGCGCATTTGCCCACATTGCCGCGAGAAGAATCTTTAAGTGCGGCGAAACGGTTTCCTGTCCCGATTTTGACAGTGCTTACAAGGCGGTTGAGGACGGAATTTGCGACTGCGCCGTATTGCCGATCGAAAACAGCTACGCCGGCGATGTTGACCGTGTGCTTGATCTTGCTTTTCACGGTAATCTGACGGTTTCGGGAATCTTCGATATGCCGCTCGGTCAGAGCCTGCTCGCAAAGCAGGGAACGGACATTGACGATATCACAGAGGTTAGAAGCCATCCTCAGGCGCTTTCACAGTGTATGCCTTATCTTAAGCGCCGCGGCTGGAAGCTTACTCAGGCGGTCAATACCGCCGTTGCGGCAAAGTCGGTTGCGGAGGGCGACAGAAATGATATTGCCGTTGTTGCTTCCAAGGACACTGCCGAGCTTTACGGACTGAAGATTTTGCAGGAGGATATAAACGAGAACAAGAAAAACACAACAAGGTTTGCGGTTTTTACAAGGGCCGAATGTAAGGTTTCACCTAAGGACGAGCATTTTCTCATAATGTTCACAACAAAGAACGAGCCGGGTTCACTCGGCGGTGCGGTTGCCGTTATAGGCGAATACAGGTTTAACCTCAGAAGCCTTAAGAGCCGTCCGACAGGTAACGAAAACTGGGAATACTACTTCTACGCCGAGGGTGAGGGCAACATTGATTCCCTTGACGGCAGAAAAATGATTCATGATCTTAAAAAGCTTTGCGAGAATGTTAAAATCATCGGAAGCTTCACGGATGAAAAGATACTTAGCGAAAGGAGTGCGGAATAATGAGCGTTTTGCATATGGAGCTTGGCGCAAACGGCTATGATATAACGGTTGAGCGCGGAGCCTTGGATAAAGCAGGGGAGCTTCTTAAGCTTGACAGGAGAGTGCTGATAGTCACAGATGACGGGGTGCCGTTCAAATATTCCGATAAGATCGCTTCCTTTTGCAAAGAGCCTCACGTTGTAACGCTCCCTCAGGGTGAGCAGAACAAGTGCATGGCGACCTACATGAAACTACTTGAAAAAATGGTTGAGTTCAAATTTGACCGCGGCGACTGCGTTGTGGCTGTCGGCGGCGGAGTCATGGGCGATCTTGCCGGATTCGTTGCTTCAACCTACATGAGGGGCGTTGATTTTTACAATGTGCCGACGACGCTTCTCTCTCAGATAGATTCTTCAATCGGCGGCAAGGTTGCCGTTGATTTTGCGGGTTATAAAAACCTTGTCGGTGCATTTTATCAGCCGAAAGCCGTACTCATTGATCCCGATGTTTTGAGTACGCTCTCGTCAAGACAGCTTGCCTGCGGAATGGCGGAAGCCGTAAAGATGTTCGCAACATTTAATGAAGAGATGTTTTGCGAGGTTGAGGAAAACTATGATGAAAAAATTGATAAGATAATCATAGAAGCGCTGAAAATCAAAAAAGCTGTAGTTGAAGAGGACGAAAAAGAAAAGGGTCTTCGCAAGGTTCTCAACTTCGGACATACAGTCGGTCACGCGATAGAAAGCATTGAGGAAAGCAGCGATTATCCGCTCTTCCACGGTGAATGCGTCGGAATCGGAATGCTTTGCATGAGCAGTCCCGACATTGTGAAGAGATTAAGACACATTCTTCACAGAATGGACATTCCGACCTCGTGGAGAGGATATGAAAAGGAGCTTAAAGCGGCAATGCTTCACGATAAAAAAGCCGGCGGCGACACAATAAGCGTTATACTTGTCGATAAGCTCGGCACGTTCAGAGAAGAAAAAATGACCGTTGATGAAATCATTGCAAGGTGCAGGGAGGTGCTTTCGCTGTCATGAAAAATACATTCGGAAACGCTTTAACGGTAACGCTATTCGGCGAAAGCCACGGCAGTGCGATCGGTGCCGTGATAGACGGGATTGCACCGGGAATCAAGATAAACAGGGATTATATCGAAGCGAAAATGGCACTTCGCAGACCGAACGGAAAAATTTCCACCGCGCGAAGCGAAAAGGACGAGCTTCTTTTTGAAAGCGGAATTTATGACGGACACACGACAGGAACGCCGATTTGCATTTTAATTAAAAATTCCGACACGCACAGCTCGGACTATTCATCTCTTGCAGGCAAGGCAAGACCGGGCCACGCCGACTATCCCGCATTCTGCAAGTATCACGGCTTTGAGGATGCAAGAGGCGGCGGACATTTCAGCGGCAGAATCACGGCGGCGCTCGTTGCCGCAGGCGCAATCGTCCAGAGTGCGCTCAGACAAAAGGGTATTATAATCGGAACGCACATCTGCCGTTTGGCAGGAATAAATGACGGTGAAATGAATCCGGAAACCGATGCGGAAAGGCTTGAAAATGCCGAATTTCCTCTTGTTGATCCCTCCCTTGAGGAGAAGATGAAGGACGCTATCATGCAGGCTAAAGCAGAGGGCGACAGCGTAGGCGGAGTGCTTGAAACTGTGGTTATCGGAGTGCCGAAAGGGGTGGGTGAGCCGTGGTTTGACACGGTTGAAAGCTTGCTTTCTCATGCGCTTTTCTCTGTTCCTGCCGTCAAGGGTGTTGAGTTCGGTGACGGATTTGCCCTTGCCGATATGAGGGGCAGCGAGTCGAACGACGCATACAGAATTGACGAAAACGGCAGAGCATACACGCTGACGAACCATAACGGCGGTATCGGCGGCGGAATAACGAACGGACAGCCTATAGTGTTCAGATGTGCCGTCAAGCCTACACCGTCCATTGCAAAGAAGCAGGAAACAATTGATTTTCTTAATGTCGGCAACACGGACATTGAAATAAAGGGCAGACATGATCCGTGCATTGTTCACCGTGCGAGAGCGGTTGTCGATGCGGTTACTGCGCTGACCTTGGCGGATATGCTGACCGTAAGATACGGCACGGATTGGCTTGCGAGGTAAGACTATGGAGTACGGATGTATAGGCAAAAGGCTCGGACACAGCTTCTCGGCAGTTATTCACGCAAAGCTCGGCGATTACGACTATCGTCTTTGTGAGCTGACCGAAGACGAACTTACTGAGTTCATGACAAAAAAAGATTTCAAGGGTATCAACGTCACGATACCTTATAAGGAAAAGGTAATTCCGTTTCTCGATCATGTTGACGAGTCGGCTGAAAAAATCGGCGCGGTCAACACGATAGTTAACAATAACGGCGAGCTGACAGGCTTCAATACCGATTTTTACGGTATGACCGAACTCTTGAAAAAGGGTGAGGTTGAGCTTGCAGGCAAGAAAGTTTTTATCCTCGGCACGGGCGGTACCTCCAAGACGGCGAGGGCTGTTGCGAAAAGCCTCGGAGCGAGTGAAATAAACGTTGTTTCGCGAAGCCCGAAAAACGGCGAAATCTCGTACAATGAGATGTATAAAAGATCGGACGAGGTTGAGGTTATAATAAACACAACCCCCGTCGGAATGTTCCCGAAGCCCGACGCATCGGCGGTTGATCCCGAAAGATTCCCAAATCTCAGCGGAGCGGCGGACGCGGTTTATAATCCGCTGACAACGGAATTTATCAGCCGAGCAAGAACCTGCGGAGCTAAAGCTGTCAACGGACTTTATATGCTGGTCGCTCAGGCGGCAAAGGCTGCGGAGCTGTTTTTCGGTGATAAAACAATGACGGAAAAGACCGATAAGGTTTTCTCGGAGATTTATAAAGAGAAGCTCAATATTGTACTCATCGGAATGCCGGGAAGCGGCAAAACCACAATCGGAAAAATCGTTGCAGAGTCGCTCGGCAGAGAGTTTTACGATACCGATGAAGTCTTTGTTAAAGAAAACGGAGTTATAGCCGACTATTTCAAATCGAACGGTGAAAAAGCTTTCAGGGACAAGGAAAGCGAGATTGCCGCTTCGCTCGGAGCAAAGAACGGGCTTATTATCGCAACGGGCGGCGGAGCGGTTCTAAGAGCTGAAAATGTAAAGCATTTAAAGCAGAACGGTCTTGTGATATTCCTTGACCGCGAGGTTGAAAACATAGTGCCGACCTCCGACAGACCGCTCGGAAGCGACCGCGAAGCGATAAGAAAGCGCTACGAGGAGCGATACCCGATCTATTGCTCGGCGGCGGATATAAAGATTGATTCAAACAGAGATGTCAACACCGTTGCCGCAGATATAATAAATGTGTTTAACGGCAT
>DNGF01000152.1:1915-2659 GCA_003486665.1 Oscillospiraceae bacterium | reverse complement strand
TGCGGTGGAAGGGATAAGAAAAAATGTATCTTTATATCATCTGACTCTTCCAAGCTATCTTTTCTCTTGCGGTGGTTGGAATAAAGACAGAACAAAGCAAAAGTTTTCGATAGCCACATCGACCAAAAATAAATAGAAATTTCCTGTCAATTCATCACTCCACCGTCACACTCTTTGCCAAATTTCTCGGCTTGTCGATCGGACAGCCGCGCTTAAGCGCCGTGTAGTACGCCAAAAGCTGCATGGGAATTACCTCAAGCATCGGCATGAAAAGGTCGGGCGCCTTTGGAACGTTTATGTCGCCGCCGTCGGTCGCAACCGTTATCGTTTTTCCGTTCCTTGCCTTGACCTCGTTGATGTTTGAAAGCGTCTTGTCCTTAAGCTCGTCAACACAGCACAGTGCAACGGTCAGACTGTCCTTATCTATTAAAGATATAGTTCCGTGCTTTAATTCGCCCGCGGCATAGGCTTCGCATGGGATATATGAAATTTCCTTGAGTTTCAGTGACGCTTCCATCGCCGCGCAGTAGTCAACACCCCTGCCGATGAAGCAGATATAGCCGGATTGATCGGCGATGTCGGCAAGCGGCTTGATTTTCTCCGATTCCGAAAGGATCGCTTCAATCTTATCGGGTATTGATTTCAGCTCCTCGACAAATTCCGCGGCTTTCTTTTTGCTTATTGCCCCCGCAGCCTCAGCGAGCCTTATTGCGAGAGCATAAACCACGGCTAACTGAGCGGAAT
>DNGF01000152.1:0-1874 GCA_003486665.1 Oscillospiraceae bacterium | reverse complement strand
CTTTCGTTGTTGCAACGGCGATTTCCCTGCCGGCCTTGGTGAGTACAACGTTTTTGCACTCCTGCGCTATGGTGCTGTTCTCAACGTTGACTATTCCGATGACCTTGGCACCCTTTTCCTGTGCGATTCGCATTGCGGCAAGCGTGTCCGCGGTTTCACCGCTCTGACTGATGATTATGACAAGCGTTTTTTCGTCAAGATATGGGTGCATATAGCGGAATTCGGACGCAATGACCGCCTGAGAATGCCGCTTGAAAAGCCGTTCGCAGGCGTATGCTCCCACCGCGCCGACATGGTAAGCCGAGCCGCAGGCAACAAAAACAACATGGTCAAGAGCTTCAATTTCCGATCTCGTCATACGCAGACCCCTGAACTTCAATCTGCCCGTTTCGCCGATAATTTCGGATAGCGTGCGCCTGATTGCCGCCGGCTGTTCCATTATCTCCTTAAGCATATAATGCTTGTAGCCGAGCTTGTCGGAGCTTCGTTCAAAGGCTTTCAGCTTTATTTCACTCTTCCTGATTCGGCAGCCGTCAAGGTCGAATACTTTCAAACCCTCTTTTTTTAGCAAGCCGATCTCACCGTCATTGACTCTGAAAATACGGTCGCTTTTCGCCGCGATGGCGGAAACGTCACTGGCGAGGTAAACGCTGTCGCTTGAAATGCCGGCGAAAAGGGGACTGGAAAGCTTGGCGCAAACGATACAGTCGGGATAATCGCGGCAGATTATCGCAAGAGCGTAGGAACCCTTAAAGCGTGACAGAGCCGCGCTGACCGTACCCTTGAGATCGCCGTTGTAGAGATGCTCAAGCATCTGCGCGATAACCTCCGTGTCGGTGTCGCTTTTAAAATGAAAGCCCTTTTCGATAAGCTCCTTTTTTAATTCGGCATAGTTCTCGATTATTCCGTTATGCACAACGGTGAAAAGTCCGCTTTGACTCATGTGGGGATGAGCGTTTGTGACTGTCGGCGCACCGTGAGTTGCCCAGCGTGTATGACCAATGCCGATTTTGCCGCTTATGCCGTCCGCTTCCGCGCGAAGCCCTGACGGACTGCCCGTAACCTTGGCTGTTTTAATGTCTTTACCGTCATAGACCGCGAGTCCCGCCGAATCGTAGCCCCTGTATTCAAGTTCTTCAAGACCAGATATGATGATGTCGGCTGCGTTTTCATCGCCGATGTATCCCATAATTCCGCACATAACAAAACCCTCTTCACAGAAATAGATATATTTCTATTCTATGCAGAGGGTGGCAATTTATCCTGTTTTTTTGTTTTTTGTTATTTATATCGGTATAGAGCTTGATGGATTTTTACAAGGCTGCCCTCAAGGGGAAGGCTGATAAAATGTCAGCAGAAACTATACTTGGCGCCCCTGTAGGGGAGCTGGCACGGCTCGTCCGTGACTGAGGGGTTTGGTAAAAAACTGCTAAAAATTGTTTTAAGCGTGGGCTCCTCCTACGGGGGAGCTGTCAGCGAAGCTGACTGAGGGAGTAAGGTTTTACCAGACTTAAACTCCCTCTGTCACGACTTCGTCGTGACACCTCCCTCAAGAGGGAGGCCACGAATATTCTTCGTTAGCTCAACCGTCCGTCACTTAAGATTGCTTTCGGGCGTGATATTTTCGTTGATGTAATCGTCAACAACCTTTCCGTCGCTGATACGGATAACGCGGTGGGCGGTTTCGGCAATTGAATCGTCATGGGTGATAAGAATTATCGTTCTTCCCTCAGCCCAAAGCTCGTTGATGATCCGCATGACCTCCTTGCCGGAATTCGAGTCGAGATTACCGGTCGGCTCGTCTGCGAGGATAACGGGCGGCTTCGCGGCGACCGCACGGGCGATCGCAACTCTCTGCTGCTGTCCGCCGGACA
>DNGF01000149.1:3305-7294 GCA_003486665.1 Oscillospiraceae bacterium | reverse complement strand
GCTCATTGCCGCCGACTGCACTGCGTTCGCTTACGGCAATTTCCACAACGATTTCATTAAGGATAAGATAACGCTCATCGGCTGTCCGAAGCTTGACAGCGTAGACTATTCCGAAAAGCTGACGGCGATTCTGGCAGTCAACGACATCAAGAGCGTCACTGTTGTCCGCATGGAGGTACCCTGCTGCGGCGGAATTCAGATGGCAGTTCAAAAAGCGCTCGACGCGAGCAGCAAAGATATTCCGTTCAATGTCACGGTAATTTCAACCGACGGAAAGATTATAAGTAAATAAAAAAAACAAGGCACGGCGAAAAACCGTGCCTTAATTATATTCGGTTATGTAGGTTACATCTTGAAGCCTGTCATGTTAACAACAGACGATGCAACAGCTGTACCGGATGTACCCATAACGCTTGAAAGCTCAAACTTGAAATCAAACTTAGCGTTGAGAGATACAAGGTTGCCTGTTGAAGCGTTTACAACAGCTGTAATAACAGCGTTGGAGTAGCTCTCGGAAATGTTTGCCTTGCCGCAAAGAGGAACCTGAGAGATAGCCGACATAACATTCTCAGCTGTCTTGTGATCCCAATAATCCTTATCGTTGTCGCCGCAGGCAAGACCGCTTCTGTCAAGCGGAGCGTTGTTGGAAGAAACAACCTTTCCTCCCGTAACCTTGCTTGAACCGTTCTTGATCTTAAGAGTGATCGTGTAGTTATTGCCGTTCTTTACGCAGGCTGCGCTTGTAACATCGGAAGCAGTAAGCTTTGATGCCTTAAAATACTTATGATAGCTGTCAGCGTCCGCTGAAGTAACTGTCTTTGAGAACTTGTTGCCGTCACCTACGCCCATGAACTTGTAAACTATGTCCTTGGATGCCTTGAGTGCAGCACCTGCCTCATATGACTTCTCTGTTGTTGTTCTTGACTTATTGAAAGCTGCCTTCTTGGAAGCAACCTTAGCCGTAGCCGTGTTATAGTAGCTAACGATCTGAGCTGTACCTGTCGGGATCGAAGAGCCTGCATTCGCATTGGTCTTAGATGTAGAACCGCCTGTGTTTCCGCCGGTGCTGTTGTTAGCGTCGGCAGCCGTTGTTACGTCCGCGCCGTTTGCATCAGTCGGAGCTTCGCCGTTGGCGTCTGTCGGAACCTCACCGTTTGCATCGGTCGGAACCTCGCCGCTGTCGCCGTTGTTGTCAACGTCATCGCCCATCGTATCGGTAGCCGATGCGCCGCCTCTCTGCTCAGCAGCTTTCTTTGTAGCGTCGCAGATCTTACCTGTGTTTACAACAGCGGTAATACAGATTGCGATAACACAAACGAGAGCCGTAATGCTCTTTGCAAGCGTCTTTTTGGAATCAATATCCATCGGAGTTTTTTCTTTCTTTGCTTTCTTGGCTTTTTTAGCCTTCTTGGTTTCAACAACTTCCTCGTTCGGATCTGCCGAAACTTTCTTTTTCTTGCTCATGATATTCTGCCCCTTTCGAGATCATAAATGTTTACTATATTATACTTTTTTTGCAAAGAAAAGTAAAGTGACTATGTCACAAAAAACATATCATTTTTTTGTGCAAGTTGTCGCAAGAAGCATGAGCAATGGGTTGGCTTTGACGTTTTGCGCCGAAGTCGATGAAAGTTTAGCCTGGATAATGCCTTACTCCCTCAGTCAGCTTCGCTGACAGCTCCCCTAAAAGGGAGCCGAGCCTATTTTCTTCTGATCTTGGGTCGATGCGTGCATCGACCCCTACGAAATGTGCCTTCGACGAACCTCGTCGCAGGGCGCAGCGCCCACTGTCACCATTATATATAAAAACTAAGCACCGCCGAGCTGTCAGCGGTGCTTAAATATTTTATTATACCATCAGATCGCAAACCATGTTGCTGAGCTCTGTCGGATCGTCAACCGAAAGACCTTCGATTAAACGAGCCTGAGCGTAAAGAATCTTTGCGTACTTGCCCGCCTTCTCCTTATCGTTCTCATAAAGCTCGGTGAGCTTCTGTGCGATAGGATGATTCTCGTTAATTTCAAGAACGATATTCGCCTTGACCTTTTGATCGTTTGTCGGCATCGAATTGAGAACCTTTTCCATTTCGAGTGAAATTTCGCCCTCCGTGGTAAGGCAAACAGGATGCTTCTTGAGCTTATTGGTAAACCTTACGGAAGAAACTCCGTCGCCGATGCTCTCCTTAAGGTAATCAAGCATCTCCTTGCCGTCCTCGTTCTTCTTTTTAAGCTCTTCTTTTTCCTCTTCACTGTCAAGCTCAATGCTGTCGGTGCAGATATTTGCAAACTTCTTGCCCTCAAATTCATTAAGCATTTTAATTGCAAATTCATCGACATTCTCGGTAAAATAAAGAACCTCATAACCCTTGTCAACGACCGACTCAACCTGCGGAAGAAGCTCGATCTTTGCAACGGATTCGCCGCAAGCGTAATAGATCGTATCCTGCGATTCCTTCATTCTGCCGACATACTCCTTTAGCGTTGTCAGCTTCCTATCGTTCGACGAGTGGAACATAAGCAGATCGCTGAGAACATCATTCTTAGAGCCGAAGCCGTTATAAATGCCGAACTTGAGCTGAGTGCCGAAAGCGTTATAAACCTTTTCATATGTATCGCGCGAATCCTTCATAAGCTTAACAAGCTCGGAATGAATCTTCTTTTCAAGGCTCTTCGCAATGAGCTTAAGCTGAGCGTCATGCTGGAGCATTTCACGGGAAATATTGAGCGACAGATCCTCACTGTCAACAAGACCCTTTACAAAGCTGAAATAATCGGGAAGCAGATCGGCACACTTGTCCATAATGAGGACACCGTTTGAATAAAGCTGCAAGCCCTTTTCGTAGTTCTTGGTATAGTAATCGAACGGAGCGTGGCGCGGAATGTAAAGCAATGTATTATACATTACCTGACCTTCCATCTTCGCATGGATGACCTTTGCCGGCTCCTCATAATCGTAGAATTTGTTCTTGTAGAAATTGCTGTATTCGTCGGCTGTAACCTCATTCTTGTTCTTCTTCCAGATCGGAACCATGGAGTTGAGCGTTTCGGTTTCCGTTACCTGCTCATATTCATCCTCTGTACCCTCTTTAAGGTGGCTGTGGGTGCAGTCCATCGTAATCGGGTATCTGATATAATCGGAATATTTCTTGACGATTTCCTTAATTTTGTACTCTTCAAGGTACTGTTCATAATCGTCATCGTCCGTATTCTCTTTAAGATAAAGCGTAATTACCGTGCCGTGGTCAAAATCAGCCTCGCACGGCTCGATTGTATAACCCTCTGCACCCTTTGACGTCCATTTATGAGCTTCACTGTCACCGAAAGCCTTGCTGATAACCTCGATCTTGTCACTGACCATGAACGCCGAATAGAAGCCGACGCCGAATTGACCGATAATGTCAACGTCCTCTTTCTTCTCGTTGTCGTTTTTAAAATCAAACGAACCGCTCTTTGCGATCGTACCGAGATTCTGCTCAAGCTCCTCGCCGGTCATGCCGATACCGTTATCGGAAATCGTGAGAGTTCTTGCCTCTTTATCAGGCTGAATTTTAATTGTCAGGTCGCTTCTGTTGAGAGCGAGATTATTCTGCAACGAATGATAATAGAGCTTGTCCATCGCATCGCTCGCATTTGATATAAGCTCACGCAGGAAAATTTCCTTGTGAGTATAGATTGAATTGATCATCATGTCGAGCAGCTTTTTTGACTCTGCCTTAAACTGTTTTGTACGCATATATATCACCTGTCTGTAATGTAATATGAAAAATTAGCACTCTTTATTGCCGAGTGCTAATTTAGTATAGTCCTATTTAATTGATTTTGCAAGAGGTAAATGAAAGAATTAACAAATTGGTAATATTTTAGGTGAGGGTTTCTCGACTTTTCATACCAACCTTTTCCTTGCCGCCCCCTTTAGGGGAGGTGTTGAGCGAAGCGAAACGGAGGGGTTAAAGTTTGATAAAACCTTACTCCCTCAGTCACGGACAAGC